>DALYUA010000030.1:0-14806 GCA_031993245.1 Buttiauxella sp.
GGCGGGCTCCGCTCTGTTTAGCGCAAAAAGGCGCTAAATTATAATTAACTGTAAATCTGGTACCTTATAGGTTATTGCGGTTAATAATTACGGTGCGTTTCTTTGCGCTTTAAGGCAGTATGTAGCCGCGCAACAACGGTTTATCTCCGGGCAGGCGGGCAAGCATAACGCAAGGTTAGCCGACAGCATGTAATATGCAGTCTATGGTTAACTTAACTGGCTGAAACCATTGTCATGTAGTACGGTGCGTGTGTGTTATTTACGCCAGGTATTTTTGCTGAAGGTTAACCTTCAGTTGTCAGATTAGTTTCGCGGTACGGGTGAACGTGGCGCAGCGGAAATGTTGCGATACACAGCTCGTGCCTATTCCTCAATTGAACAGCACCAGCAGTTGTAGCTAATGAATACTGAAGCCACTCAAGAAACAAATGCAGCACAAACCACAGGCGTTCGTCTGCGCACTGCGCGTGAACAACTCGGCCTAAGCCAACAGGCTGTGGCAGAACGTTTATGTCTGAAGGTTTCTACCGTTCGGGATATTGAAGACGACAAGGCACCTGCTGAACTGGCGTCGACTTTCCTGCGTGGTTACATCCGCTCGTATGCGCGTCTGGTGCATATCCCTGAAGAAGAGCTGTTGCCTATGATGGAGAAGCAAGCTCCGGTCAGGGCGGCAAAAGTGGCTCCGATGCAGAGTTTTTCACTGGGCAAGCGTCGCAAAAAACGTGACGGCTGGTTAATGAGTTTCACCTGGCTGATTCTGTTCGTTGTGGTGGGTCTGACCGGCGCATGGTGGTGGCAAAACCACAAAGCGCAGCAGGAAGAGATCTCCACCATGGCGGATCAATCTACGGCGGAGCTTTCTGCGGGTAACAACGCACAGTCAGTACCGTTGAATACCGGCGCTGATACCACATCAGCAGCGGAAGCCCCGGCTCAGCCTGCTCCTGTGCAGGAATCTCAACCGGCACCGACAAATACCACTGCACAAACTGCCGCCCCGCAAAGCGCGCCCGCAGACAATTCTGCGGTAGTCTCGCCGAGCCAGGCGCCGGTTGATAACGCGCAGAACGCGGCTACTCCGGTACCGGATGCCGCGGCACCTTTGCCTACTGAACAGGCTGAGGTAACTCCGCCTGCCGCAGAGGCTAACGCGTTGGTGATGAATTTCAACGCTGACTGCTGGCTGGAAGTAACGGATGCCACAGGCAAAAAACTCTTCAGCGGCATGCAGCGCAAAGATGGTAATTTGAATTTAACTGGCCAGGCGCCGTATAAGCTTAAAATCGGCGCTCCGGCAGCAGTACAGATTCAGTTCCAGGGCAAACCTGTCGATCTGAGTCGCTTTATCAGAACTAACCAGGTTGCCCGTCTGACCGTAAGCGCGGAATAATCGCTTCCGGCGAGACGTGTACTTGTGGAGATTTGTAATGCATAACGAAACCCCGATTCAGCGTAGAAAATCTAAACGCATCTATGTCGGGAATGTGCCTGTCGGCGATGGAGCTCCCATCGCCGTTCAGTCCATGACCAACACCCGTACCACGGATGTTGAAGCCACGGTCAATCAGATTAAAGCGTTAGAGAGAGTCGGTGCCGATATCGTTCGCGTCTCGGTGCCAACGATGGACGCAGCAGAAGCATTCAAGCTTATCAAACAGCAGGTTAATGTCCCGCTGGTCGCAGATATCCATTTTGATTATCGCATTGCGCTGAAAGTTGCCGAGTACGGCGTTGACTGCCTGCGCATCAATCCGGGCAATATCGGCAGTGAAGAACGTATCCGCATGGTCGTCGACTGTGCCCGTGATAAAAACATCCCGATCCGTATTGGCGTTAATGCCGGCTCCCTGGAAAGAGATCTTCAGGAAAAGTACGGCGAACCCACGCCGCAGGCTCTGCTTGAATCGGCCATGCGTCACGTTGATCACCTGGATCGTCTGAATTTCGATCAGTTTAAGGTGAGCGTAAAAGCCTCCGACGTTTTTCTTGCGGTGGAGTCTTATCGCCTGCTGGCAAAACAGATCGATCAGCCATTGCACCTGGGGATCACCGAAGCGGGCGGATTCCGCAGCGGTTCAGTTAAATCGGCCATCGGCCTTGGTTTGCTGCTCTCCGAAGGCATCGGCGATACCCTGCGTGTTTCGCTTGCCGCCGATCCGGTTGAAGAGATCAAAGTCGGTTTCGATATCCTGAAATCACTGCGCATTCGCGCTCGCGGGATCAACTTTATCGCTTGCCCAACGTGTTCGCGTCAGGAGTTCGATGTCATCGGCACCGTTAACGCTCTTGAACAACGCCTTGAAGACATCATCACCCCAATGGATGTTTCCATTATCGGCTGCGTGGTGAACGGGCCGGGTGAAGCGCTGGTTTCCACCCTTGGCGTGACCGGTGGCAACAAGAAAAGCGGTTTCTATGAAGACGGCGTGCGTCAGAAAGAGCGCATGGACAATGACAACATGATTGCTCAGCTTGAAGCGCGTATCCGTGCGAAAGCCAACATGCTCGATGAGAAGCAGCGTATCAGCGTTCAGCAGTTGGAAAAATAGTGCGAAACATGGGAAGCACCGGGCTTCTGCGTGTATGATTGAACCCGCCGGGCTTTTTGCAGTAGTGAAGAGCCTGATTTTGGGTTCATTTTTTGTATAAAACGACAGAGAACAAACGTGGCAAAAAACATTCAAGCCATTCGCGGCATGAACGATTACCTGCCGGGCGAAACCGCCATCTGGCAGCGCATTGAAGGCATTCTGAAACAGGTGCTCGGCAGCTACGGTTATAGCGAAATCCGTTTGCCGATTGTAGAGCAGACCCCGTTATTCAAACGCGCTATCGGTGAAGTCACCGACGTGGTTGAAAAAGAGATGTATACCTTTGAGGACCGCAACGGCGACAGCCTGACTCTGCGTCCTGAAGGCACCGCGGGCTGCGTGCGTGCCGGTATTGAACATGGTCTTCTGTACAATCAGGAACAGCGCTTGTGGTATATGGGGCCAATGTTCCGCCATGAACGTCCGCAGAAAGGGCGCTATCGTCAGTTTAATCAGTTAGGCGTTGAAGTTTTTGGTCTGCAGGGGCCAGATATCGACGCTGAGTTAATCCTGCTGACCGCGCGCTGGTGGCGCGCGCTGGGTATCGATAAACATGTCAGCCTGGAGCTGAACTCTATTGGTTCCCTTGAGGCGCGTGCGAAATACCGCGAAGCGCTGGTGGCGTACCTGGAACAATTTAAAGATAAGCTGGATGAAGACAGCCAGCGTCGTATGTACAGCAATCCGCTGCGCGTGCTGGATTCCAAAAATCCTGACGTTCAGGCGCTGCTGGATGATGCACCGGCCCTCGGTGACTATCTGGACGACGAATCCCGTGAACACTTTGCTGGCCTGTGCCAGTATCTTGACGCCGCCGGTATTGCTTATACCGTCAATCAGCGTCTGGTTCGTGGCCTCGATTACTATAACCGCACCGTGTTCGAGTGGGTGACCAGCAGCCTTGGCTCCCAGGGAACCGTATGTGCCGGTGGTCGTTACGATGGCCTGGTCGAACAGCTCGGTGGCCGTGCGGCACCGGCCGTTGGCTTCGCCATGGGGCTTGAGCGTCTTGTTTTACTGGTTCAGGCGATTAATCCTGAATTTAAAGCCGAATCCGTTGTCGATATTTACCTGATATCGTCGGGTCAGGGAACGCAGGCGGCGGCGATGCTGCTGGCCGAGCAGTTACGCGATCGGGTTCCGGCGTTGAAGCTTATGACCAATTACGGCGGCGGCAACTTCAAGAAGCAGTTCACCCGGGCAGATAAATGGGGCGCGAGCTTTGCATTAGTTCTGGGTGAAGACGAAGTGGCTAAAGGCCAGGTCGTTGTGAAGGATCTGCGCACAGGTGAACAGCAAACCGTAGAGCAACAGGATACGGCTTCACATCTGCAGGCGCTGCTGGGCTAATTTCCCGGTGATTAATCGTTAAGGAGAAGGACTGCGTGGAAGTTTACGAGAACGAAAACGATCAGATGGAAGCGGTAAAACGCTTCTTTGCCGAAAACGGCAAAGCGCTGGTGGTTGGTGTCGTGCTGGGGATTGGTGCGCTGGTCGGCTGGCGTTACTGGAACAGTCACCAGGCTGACTCTGCGATGGCGTCATCGCTGGAATATCAACAGCTCACCAGCGCAGTGAACGCCAGCGAACCGGCTACGCTCAGCGCTGCAGAGAAATTTGCTGCTGAGACTAAAAACACCTATGGTGCGCTGGCCTCCCTGGAACTGGCGCAAAAGTACGTTGATAACAACGACCTTGCAAAAGCTGCCGCGCAGCTGCAGCAAGGCCTGAGCAATACCAGCGATGCAAACCTTCAGGCCCTGATTAACGTTCGTCTGGCGCGTATCCAGATCCAACAAAAACAGGCCGATACCGCGCTGAAAACCCTTGATGGCATTAAGGGCGAAGGTTGGGTAGCGATAGTGGCTGATTTGCGCGGTGAAGCGCTGCTCAGCAAAGGGGATAAGCAAGGTGCGCGTGATGCCTGGAGCAAAGGCGCTCAGACCAATGCTTCTCCTGCGCTGCGTGAAATGATGCAGATGAAAATCAATAACTTGTCCAGCTAAGAGGGACCCGATGCAATTGCGTAAATTACTTGTACCAGGGCTGATTTCTCTGACGCTGCTCAGCGGCTGTTCATTGTTCAGCGGCGAAGAAGATGTTGTTAAAATGTCTCCGCTGCCAACGGTTGAAAACCAGTTTGAACCAGAAAAAGTGTGGAGCACTTCGGTCGGTAGCGGAATTGGCGATTTTTATTCCAATCTTCATCCCGCCTGGCAGGAGAGCACGGTTTATGCGGCTGACCGTCACGGCATCGTGAAAGCGGTCAATGCGGATGATGGCCAGGAAATCTGGTCTGTCGATCTCGCCGAGAAAACCGGTTTCTTCTCCAGCAACCGCCCGGCGTTACTGTCTGGTGGCGTAACGGTTGCTGGCGCTCATGTTTATGTCGGCAGTGAAAAAGCGCAGGTCTTCGCGCTTAATACTTCCGATGGTAGTATTGCATGGCAAAGCAAAGCCGCGGGTGAAGTGCTTTCTCGTCCGGTAGTCAGCGACGGTTTAGTGCTGATTCATACCAGTAACGGTCAGTTGCAGGCGATGAATGAGGCCGACGGCGCCGTGGCGTGGACGGTTAACCTTGATATCCCGGCGCTTTCTCTGCGTGGCGAATCAGCGCCGGCAGTCGCTTTTGGTGCTGCGATTGTAGGCGGAGATAACGGGCGTGTCAGCGCAGTGCTGATGAAGCAAGGTCAGCTTATCTGGCAGCAACGTATCTCCCAGGCAACGGGCGCGACAGAAATCGATCGTCTGAGCGATGTGGATACTACCCCGGTTATCGTGAACGGTGTGGTTTACGCGCTGGCCTATAACGGTAACCTGACGGCGCTGGATCTGCGTTCTGGTCAGGTTATGTGGAAACGCGAACTGGGTTCCGTGAACGACTTTATCGTTGATGCCAACCGTATTTTCCTGGTCGATCAAAACGATCGCATTCTGGCGCTGAATGCAGAAGGTGGCGTGACGCTGTGGACGCAGAGCGATCTGCTGCACCGTAACCTGACTTCTCCTGCGCTGTACAATGGCTACCTGGTCGTTGGCGATAGCGAAGGGTACATGCACTGGATTAACACCGACGACGGCCGCTTTGTTGCTCAGCAAAAAATGGACAGCTCCGGCTTCCAGAGCGAACCGGTTGTCGCCAGTGATAAGCTGCTGATTCAGGCGAAAGACGGTACGCTGTACTCGATCAAACGCTAAACTTTCCTGCATAAGCGGCGAGTATGAAACGGTTCCTGATACCCGGGAGCCGTTTCCTGTTTTTGAGAGCGGCGCATTCTGGCGTCGTTTGACAATGAATTTTGAGTAATGAGGCTTTTATAATGGTACCTGTGGTTGCGCTGGTCGGGCGCCCTAATGTTGGAAAATCCACGCTGTTTAACCGCTTGACGCGTACCCGAGATGCGCTGGTCGCGGATTTCCCGGGGCTGACTCGCGACCGCAAGTATGGTCGTGCTGAAGTAGAAGGCCGTGAATTTATTGCTATCGATACCGGCGGTATTGACGGCACGGAAGACGGCGTTGAAACACGCATGGCTGAACAGTCCCTGCTGGCGATTGAAGAGGCCGACGTTGTGCTGTTTATGGTGGACGCACGTGCGGGCTTGATGCCTGCCGATGAAGCTATTGCCAAACACTTGCGTTCGCGCCAGAAGCCAACGTTTCTCGTGGCGAACAAAACGGACGGCATGGACCCGGATCAGGCGGTCATTGATTTCTACTCCCTTGGCTTAGGCGAAATCCACCCGATTGCCGCTTCTCATGGCCGCGGCGTAACCAGCCTGCTGGAACATGCGTTGATGCCGTTTATCGATGAAGTGAATCCGCGTGAAGCGGAAGAAGAGATCGATGAAGATGCAGCCTTTTGGGCGGCGTTCAATGCCAAAAATGGCATTGTTTCAGACGATGCAGAGGAAATCGAAGAGGAAGAAGAGGAAGCATTTAATCCTCAGGATCTGCCGATTAAACTGGCTATCGTTGGTCGTCCGAACGTAGGTAAATCAACGCTTACCAACCGCATTCTGGGTGAAGACCGCGTTGTGGTTTACGACATGCCAGGCACGACTCGCGACAGCATCTACATTCCAATGGAACGTGATGAACGTGAATATGTGTTGATCGATACTGCTGGCGTGCGTAAGCGTGGCAAGATCACGGAAACCGTTGAAAAATTCTCCGTTATCAAAACGCTGCAGGCGATTGAAGACGCGAACGTGGTGCTGCTGGTTATCGATGCCCGTGAAGGCATCTCCGATCAGGACCTCTCGCTGCTCGGCTTTATCCTGAATAGTGGGCGCTCGCTGGTGATTGTGGTCAACAAGTGGGATGGCCTGAGCAATGAAGTCAGGGAGCAGGTAAAAGAGACGCTGGATTACCGTCTTGGCTTTATCGACTTTGCCCGCGTGCACTTCATTTCTGCGCTTCATGGCAGCGGCGTTGGCAATCTGTTTGAATCCGTTCGCGAAGCATACGACAGCTCCACCCGCCGCGTGAGCACCGCGCTGCTGACTCGTATTATGAACATGGCAGCAGAAGACCATCAGCCGCCGCTGGTGCGTGGTCGCCGCGTGAAGCTGAAATATGCGCACGCTGGTGGATATAACCCGCCGATCGTCGTTATCCACGGTAACCAGGTGAAAGACCTGCCGGATTCTTACAAGCGCTATCTGATGAACTACTTCCGCAAATCGCTGGACGTAATGGGTACGCCAATTCGTATCCAGTTCAAAGAAGGGGATAACCCGTTTGCCAACAAACGCAATACCCTGACGCCGAACCAGATGCGTAAGCGTAAGCGTCTGATCAAGCACATCAAGAAGAGTAAATAATTAAGACGGGAGCGACAGGCTCCCGTCAGCTTGATGACAGACACCTGAAAAGAGTGGTTTTCGGATGCCTAGGGTAAACCAGAAGACAGAATTCTTTGTTTTTAACAGAGTACCGGCAAAAGCAGCTTTTAACTTCTGAGAATCTTGTCAGCAGCCTCACGGGAGCGACAGGCTCCCGTCAGCTTGATGACAGACACCCGAAAAGCGTGGTTTTCGGATGTCTGGGGTAAACCAGAAGACAGAATTCTTTGTTTTTAACAGTACCGACAAAAGCAGCTTTTAACTTCTGAGAATCTTGTCAGCAGCCTCACGGGAGCTACAGGCTCCCGTTTTGTTTTTTGAGGAGAAGAAACGATGGAATTCAAGTGCCCGGATTGTGGTAAACCCCTTATCGCGACGGAAAGCGGCGCCCGCTGCGAAAGCTGCGATCAAGACTTCAAACTGGAAGCCCGCTGCCCGGAATGCCATAAACCGCTGGAAGTATTAAAAGCCTGCGGAGCCGTGGATTATTTCTGCCAGAACGGCCACGGATTGATTTCTAAAAAGCGCGTGGAGTTTGTCCCCGTCGCGTCCTGATTATTCGCCTTTCGATGCAGGTTTACGCTTGCGAACAGGTTTTACCGGCGTTATGCCGGTGACCTGGCTTTCTACCCAGCCATCTTCCAGACGCGTTGTCAGCGTATCCCCGGATTTTACCTGTTTAGTTTTTTTCAAGACCTTGCCACCGGCCTGTGTCGTTACGCTGTAGCCGCGAGCAAGCGTTGCCAGCGGGCTGACGGCTTCAAGCTGCGCGATCGCGGTGCCAAAACGCTGACGGGTAGTATTCAGGCGCGCGGTCACCGTCTGAGACAGCCGGTACTCAAGCTGCTGGATGCGTGTTTGCGCGCGGTGAATACGAGCCTGCGGCTGGTGCTGATTCAGACGCTGCAACAGACGTTGTTGCTGCTGAGCGCTACGACGCAGCCTGGCGTCCATATTGACGGTCAGGCGCTGCTGCAGACGTTCCAGCGTGGTCTGCTGGCGCGCCAGGCGCAGCTGCGGGTGCTGCTGTTGCAAACGGTGCTGAAGACGCGTAAAGCGCTGCGTACGCTGCGCGAGATAATAATCCATCGCCATTTCCATACGCACCTGCTGCGCCTGGATCTGGCGTAATAATTCTGCCTGATTGCGGCTGACAATTTCCGCAGCGGCAGAAGGGGTAGGGGCGCGGACATCGCCGACAAAATCGGCGATCGTGACATCGGTTTCATGGCCTACGGCGCTAACGACGGGGATTTTGCTTGCGAAGATAGCGCGCGCTACCCGTTCGTCGTTAAAGCTCCATAAATCTTCCAGCGAACCGCCGCCACGACCCACTATCAGCACGTCGCACTCATTCCGCAAATTCGCAAGTTCAATTGCGCGAACGATTTGCCCTGGCGCATCGGCTCCCTGAACGGCGGTTGGGTAAATAATGACCGGAAGCGAAGGGTCGCGGCGCTTTAACACATGCAAAATATCATGCAGTGCCGCACCGGATTTTGAGGTAATGACGCCAACCTGGCGCGCCGGGCTGGGCAGCGGTTTTTTGTACTGCTGTTCGAATAACCCTTCCGCCGTCAGGCGCTGCCTGAGCTGTTCATATTGCTGTTGCAGTAAACCTTCGCCCGCCGGTTGCATACTTTCGACGATAATCTGGTAATCGCCTCGCGGCTCGTAAAGCGTGATGTTGGCGCGCACAAGGATCTGTTGCCCGTGCTGCGGACGAAAAGTCACACGGCGGTTACTGTTGCGGAACATCGCGCAGCGCACCTGAGCGGTATCGTCTTTGAGAGTGAAATACCAGTGGCCGGAAGAGGGCTGGCTGAAGTTGGAAATTTCGCCGCTGATCCAGACCTGACCCATTTCCTGTTCCAGCAGCATACGGACCGCCTGATTGAGCCGGGTAACGGTAAAAATTGAGGAAGAGTTTGCGTTAGGCATGTGAGCTGGATCAAATTTTAAATCAGCGGGTTATTCGGTCCATAGTACCTGCCCGGGCGTGAGTGGCAAGGAGTTTTATTAAAAATGTGTGGATGCAATCGATTCCGCTCTGTATAATGCCGCGGCAATATTTTATCTGTTCTCATTCACCCCAGGTTGAGATATTGCCATGCTACGAATCGCCAAAGAAGCACTGACGTTTGATGACGTTCTCCTTGTTCCAGCCCACTCCACCGTTCTGCCTAATACGGCGGATCTCAGCACCCAACTGACCAAAACTATTCGTCTTAATATCCCTATGCTTTCCGCAGCTATGGATACCGTGACCGAAGCACGCCTGGCAATTGCGCTGGCTCAGGAAGGTGGCCTTGGTTTCATCCACAAAAATATGTCGATTGAACGCCAGGCTGAAGAAGTCAAACGCGTAAAAAAATACGAAAGTGGCGTGGTCACCGACCCGCAAACCGTGTTGCCGACTACAACCTTACGTGAAGTGAAAGAGCTGACCGAGCGTAACGGCTTCGCAGGTTATCCCGTTGTTACCGAAGGTTACGAACTGGTCGGCATCATCACCGGTCGTGACGTGCGCTTCGTTACCGATCTGAACCAGCCTGTCAGCGTGTATATGACGCCGAAAGAGCGTCTGGTTACCGTGAAAGAAGGCGAGGCACGCGACGTTGTGCTGGCTAAAATGCATGAAAAACGCGTTGAGAAGGCGCTGGTTGTAGACAGCAGCTTCCATCTGCGTGGCATGATCACCGTTAAAGACGTCCAGAAAGCAGAGCGTAAACCAAACGCCTGTAAAGACGACCAGGGCCGTCTGCGTGTTGGGGCTGCCGTAGGGGCAGGCGTAGGCAATGAAGAGCGTATCGATGCTCTGGTAGCCGCTGGCGTGGACATTCTGCTGATTGACTCCTCGCATGGTCACTCCGAAGGCGTTCTGCAGCGTATTCGTGAAACTCGCGCAAAATATCCCGATCTACAAATCATCGGCGGCAACGTGGCAACCGCTGCGGGCGCACGCGCGCTGGCTGAAGCAGGCGTGAGCGCGGTGAAAGTCGGTATCGGCCCGGGCTCTATCTGTACCACTCGTATCGTAACCGGCGTGGGTGTTCCACAAATCACGGCCGTAGCTGACGCGGTTGAAGCGCTGGAAGGCACTGGCATTCCAGTCATCGCCGACGGCGGTATCCGTTTCTCCGGCGATATCGCAAAAGCTATCGCCGCAGGCGCATCTGCCGTGATGGTTGGCGGTATGCTTGCTGGTACCGAAGAATCGCCGGGCGAAATCGAACTCTATCAGGGTCGTTCATTCAAATCTTACCGCGGTATGGGCTCTCTGGGCGCGATGTCGAAAGGATCTTCCGATCGTTACTTCCAGACCGATAACGCCGCAGACAAACTGGTGCCGGAAGGTATCGAAGGCCGGGTAGCCTACAAAGGCCATCTGAAAGCGATTGTTCATCAGCAGATGGGCGGCCTGCGTTCCTGCATGGGGCTGACCGGCTGTGGTACTATTGAAGCGCTGCGTACCAAAGCGGAATTCGTACGCATCAGCGGTGCGGGTATTCAGGAAAGCCACGTGCATGACGTGACGATCACGAAAGAGTCCCCGAACTATCGTATGGGTTCTTAAAATTTCTGCGCCCGGCTTTATGCCGGGTGTTTTTATTTTGTTTCACTTGCCTCGGAATTAGCGTCAATGACGGAAAATATCCATAAACATCGCATACTTATCCTGGATTTCGGTTCTCAGTATACCCAACTGGTCGCGCGCCGCGTGCGTGAGCTGGGCGTTTACTGTGAGCTGTGGGCATGGGATGTCACTGAAGCACAAATTCGTGAATTCAATCCAGACGGAATCATTCTCTCTGGCGGTCCGGAAAGTACTACCGAGCTGAACAGCCCGCGTGCACCTGAATATGTGTTTGCAGCAGGCGTGCCGGTATTTGGTGTGTGCTACGGCATGCAGACCATGGCGATGCAGCTTGGCGGCCATGTTGAAGGTTCTAACGAACGCGAGTTTGGCTACGCGCAGGTTGAAGTTAAAACCGACAGCGCGCTGGTTCGCGGCATCGAAGATTCTCTTAGCGCCACGGGTAAACCCCTGCTGGACGTCTGGATGAGCCACGGCGATAAAGTCACGGCGATCCCTTCTGATTTCGTCACCGTTGCCAGCACCGAAACCTGTCCGTTTGCCATTATAGCCAACGAAGAAAAACGCTTCTACGGCGTGCAGTTCCACCCGGAAGTGACGCACACCCGACAGGGGCTGCGTCTGCTGGAGCGTTTTGTATTGGAGATCTGCGGCTGCGAGGCTCTGTGGACTCCGGCCAAAATTATTGAAGATGCGATCGAGCGTATTCGCGAGCAGGTTGGTAATGACAAGGTTATTCTTGGCCTGTCCGGTGGCGTGGATTCTTCCGTCACCGCGATGCTGCTGCACCGTGCGATTGGTAAAAATCTGACCTGCGTGTTCGTGGACAACGGCCTGTTGCGCCTCAACGAAGCCCAGCAGGTAATGGACATGTTTGGCGACCACTTCGGCCTGAACATCGTTCATGTGGAAGGCGAAGAGCGTTTCCTGACCGCGCTGGCGGGCGAGAACGATCCGGAAGCGAAACGTAAAATCATTGGCCGTGTGTTCGTTGAAGTGTTCGACGAACAGGCGCTGCGTCTTGAAGAGGTGAAATGGCTGGCGCAGGGCACCATTTACCCTGACGTTATCGAATCTGCGGCCTCCGCCACCGGTAAAGCACACGTCATCAAATCTCACCACAACGTGGGCGGCCTGCCGAAAGAGATGAAGATGGGTCTGGTTGAGCCGCTGCGCGAGCTGTTCAAAGACGAAGTGCGTAAAATCGGTCTCGAGCTGGGCCTGCCGTACGACATGCTTTACCGTCATCCATTCCCGGGGCCAGGCCTTGGCGTACGCGTGCTGGGCGAAGTGAAGAAAGAGTATTGCGACCTGCTGCGCCGCGCTGACGCTATCTTTATTGAAGAACTGCATAAAGCGGATCTCTACAATAAAGTGAGCCAGGCGTTTACCGTGTTCCTGCCGGTACGCTCCGTAGGCGTGATGGGCGACGGCCGTAAATACGACTGGGTTGTTTCCCTGCGCGCGGTTGAAACCATCGACTTCATGACCGCGCACTGGGCGCACCTGCCGTATGATTTCCTTGGCCGCGTATCCAACCGCATTATCAATGAAGTTAACGGTATTTCCCGTGTGGTTTACGATATTTCTGGCAAACCTCCAGCGACTATCGAGTGGGAATGATTTAGCGTGGCGATAGCCTGCACGTAAAGCAGTAAAATACCTCTAAGCCCGCGTGATTGCGGGCTTTGTTGTTTTTATGTCTGGCGTTTCAGGCATTGAATAGCAAGGGGAGCGTATTCGGGATCAGGGTCATTATGAAGACGTTACTGGCTGACGTTTGTATCTAATTCTGAGGGTAAGACAAAGAGGGTGAATTAATGGCTGTTCTTGATCAAGCTGAGCAACTCCTGGCCGAGGGCGAAGGGCCTAAAATTAACTCTTAATAAACTCGGTCGTTCGCCAGGCAGAAATTAGCGCCTGTGCATTTAGCTGAAGAAGCCAGATAACGATAGTGACGTTAACTTTACCAATTTTCCTGCCTGAAATATTTGACGTGATAGCGTCTACAAAATTTAGTGTGTGCGATCCATAAAGTTATCCCGCCAGGCAGAGGACAACGGTATACTCTTGGTGTTGGTCTAAATATGGTCTATATTAAAACCAGACATAACCAACGACTATTAGGTGAGCGCAGCATGAAAGTAGAGACAATTAGCTACGTTAAAAAAAATGCGGCAACGCTTGATCTGTCAGAACCTATCCTGGTGACACAAAACGGTGTGCCTGCTTACGTTATAGAATCCTATGACCAGCAGCAGGAACGGGAAAACGCTATCGCTTTACTGAAACTGCTAACCCTTTCAGAGAAAGATAAATCTGAAGGGCATGTGTTCTCAAAAGACCAATTGCTGGATGGGCTCACGGGCTAAGCGCTGAGCATTCAACATTAAGAGGCCTCCATGGAACCGCAGGTTACCTTTGAGTACACGCTAACCGTAAGGCACTGTCTTGACGCGATAGCGGGTCACCTCCGCCGTGTCGATGTTGAACCACGCTCGGTTATCGCGGATATTCTCGCAAAGTTTGAGAGTACCGTTGGCCAGTTCCCACAGGAATGCCAGATTTGTCCTGAGCTGCTGAAAATTGGCTGTGCGAAATATCGGGAGTTTAACCACGCTGAAGGCTACCGAGTTTTATATTCAGTAGACGGAACATTAGTGACGGCACATGCGGTTTTGTCACATCGACAAGACATCCAGCAGCTGCTGTTTAAGCGTCTGATAATGGCCTGAATAAGCAGATCGGTTGCCAAATGCATGCTGCGATGATACAGGTCAAAGGAGACCGGGTATCACTTATGTGTAATTAATGGGTTACATCACAACTCCATCATTCTGACGGTATCGTCTGGTAGGAACTCTTATAAAATCCATTAATAACAACAGCATCGAGGCTATCTGAACTATCGAGTGGGAATAAGCCCTTCATATTTGAGATGAGTTGAAACTGGCGGCCATGTGTCGCCTGTTTTTTATCTGCCATATATGAAAAACAGACGTGACAAAGCGCACTGGCGGTTGGCAGTGAGAGTTATTGCTATTAAGAGGTTGCGTTACCGGTTAGTGATGTCCACTGACAGGCTGCTTTGCTGCGCCTTTTTGTCCTGATGATGGTGCCAGGCGCCAATAGAGGAATAGACAAAACGGCCAAAAAGGAAAAGAAAACTGATGAGCAGAATAATGCGGGTCATTCGACTGTTAAAACGGTGTCGTCTTCGCATACTCGTAACCTGTGTCACGCAAAAGGCCCTTAGGGTTTGCCCGTCAACCGCGGGCGACAAGGAGTATTTAGGCATAGCGGTACGTCAGGGTCAATTCTCCGCTATGTAAAAAAGCGTCAATACAGCCGTTGTCGCTGGCTATACCCATTTCTCTTACTATTTATAGGAGTTTAAAGGCCTGTTAATAAGGCTATTTTAATCCACATGCAATGACTTTACGTGTAAATTGATCTGTATCAATTCCTTAAGGGCATCCCTAACTAAAATTTGCATTTCGCACCATAGCGATATGGTTTCTATCAGTCAGGCTGGAGCCCTTTCTGAACATCACCCGAGCAGGATTGACAGGGTTTCTGGCGACCATCTATGCACTTTGCGACCTGGTATAATAAACACAAGAATAATTGGTGGGCGTTGCCCCTGATACTGCCCGCATTAATGCTCCCTCTGGCCGTATGGTTTAATGCGAATACAATTATGGAAGGCGGGCGCGTTTTTCTAATTTATATGCCGCTTGGGCTGTTAACCGCTTTTATTATGGTAT
>DALYUA010000031.1:0-14545 GCA_031993245.1 Buttiauxella sp.
CAGGTGTTAGTGTTCTTACGGACGTGAGGGTTCAAGTCCCTCTCTTCGCACCAATGCGAAGGCGATATCAAAAATACCAGTGCGAAGGTGGCGGAATTGGTAGACGCGCTAGCTTCAGGTGTTAGTGTCCTAACGGACGTGAGGGTTCAAGTCCCTCTCTTCGCACCACTTCTTTGTTGTTTCCCAGAAGTTTTTCAGCCCTTCCTCGATTTTTTCCTGCATTTTTATCGCATTCCCGTATTCATCATCACCAACGCAAGCCCGCTGGCAAATGCAATGCCTGACGGCAACAGCACATAATGTCGCAGCCGCCTGTGGAACAGCATCGCCGTAGAAGCGACTAACCCCAGCACCATCAACGCGCGCCACTGGCTAAAGGAGAGATCCATGTACGCCAGCCCCGCGACTATCAGACCCGGCACCAGAGTCCCCCAGGCGCTTTCAAGCGGTCGTTGCAACATATTGTCTATCTCATCAATTGGTAATGATAACCAATATCATATGATAAACTTTCTCAATTGTCAGCTATCAGCAGAACGTTTGCAGGCTGAATGTGAGCCTTGTTCATCATCAGATGACAGGTATTCACGAAGGTGATAGATTTAGCGGCAACGTTAATAAAATTTATCAATACAAAACGCATAACGTTAATCATCTATCCGCAAATGTAACTTTAAATCCATGCAAATTCGCACCTCCCACATCCGACCGAAAGAATTAATTTAGCTATGAGCGCAAAGACCTGGCGGGCATTAATTAAAGAGAAGCACCAGCTCTCTTTACGTTTATTTTTATTACTGAACGCAATATCTGCCTGTTTCAGCATGGCGAGCCCATCCCGCCACGGTATAGTTATCACCGTGCCTGTCATTCTGGTGTTGTTATCGAGCACAGCCTTTCTGATCTGGCAAACGATTGATAAGAAAAGATTAATCAGTATTAATTTAGTATCGTTGTTGCTGGGCATATTATGGGCGTGGCATATCGTTATTAAAAGTAGCGACGTTTCCGACACCGGCGCCTCATTTTTAATAATCGTTCTGCTGACCATTCTTTTTATTGGTTCTATCTCTTTTATCAATAATTTACGGGCGTTTACCTTACATTGCCTGCCGGTGACTTTAACCATTTTGTGGCTCGATCAGGGTGAGCACTGGCTGCGCGTGCTTTACTCCGTCGCTCTCCCCGGTATCGGCATCACCATTCAACATATCATTCAGCGCCGTAATGACAAGTTCACCCAGCAGCTGATGAACAAGCTGCTGGAAGAGAAAGAGACGCTCAGCGATCTGAGCATGATCGACCCGCTCACGGGCCTGTATAACCGCCGCGGCTTTCAAAATCGACTTGAAAATATCATGGCGGCAGGCAGCGGTAACCACTATGTGCTGCTGCTCGATATCGATCATTTTAAAGCTTACAACGATAACTACGGCCATAGCATGGGCGACCAGGCGTTAATTCGCGTTTCTGCTGCCGTCCGCGATGCGGTACGCTCACGGGACATCGTCACCCGCTACGGCGGCGAAGAATTTATGGTCCTGCTGACCAATATCGATGCCGATATAGCGCTGCAAACCGCTGAGCGCATCCGGCAACGCGTTTACGATCTGAAGATTCTGCATCTGTTTAATGAACAGGTGGCGACTAATGTCACTATCAGTATTGGCCTTGCCCCACTCGACGACGGCGGTATAGAAGAAGCTTTAAGGCTGGCGGATAAAGCGCTTTATCGTGCCAAGAACCAGGGGCGTAATAGCATCCTTACCAGCGGATCGTTACAGGCGGCGTGAATAACGCCGCACTTTTACAGCGATTCCCCGCAGCGCACACATTTTCAGCTTGCTAACGGCTTTGCCTATAGTTAGGATTGGCAATCATTATCATTTAGATTACCGGTCGTATCAGGCGATGGCGTTTCAGTCCCAACAAGTTATCGATGACATTGCATGGCAGACGCCTTTTCGGCGCGCTGAGCCATCGCTTGCGGACGAATTACGCGACCACTTCACCTCACATCGTGCCTGGTTTAACGATATCGTTAAGCTCAACGAACCTGCGCCTGATAAAGCGCTCACCTTCTATCAGTGGGCTCAGCCAGCAACCTTAACCTCTCTGATGGCCTGCTATGCCGATCATATCTATCTCAACCAGCCCGGGTTGCCGCGCGAAGGCAAGCCGCTGAAGTCCCTGTGGGCTCAGTGGTATCTCGGTTTACTGGTGCCGCCTTTGATGATGGCGCTGATTACGCATCCGCGCGCGCTGGATATCGATCCGGCGCAGATCCGCGCTGAGTTTCATGAAACGGGCCGTGCAGCCACTTTCTGGCTGGACGTGCAGGAGGACAGGCAGGCTTCGGTATTACCGCTTCGCCTGCGCATAGAGAAACTTATCGTTAAAAGCCTGATACCCGTTGTTGATGCGCTGGAAGAAAGCGGTGACATCAACGGTAAGCTCATCTGGGCAAATACCGGCTATCTTATCAACTGGCTTCTGGGCGAGAGTAAAGACCTGCTCAGCGACGAAACCGTTGCCGACTTACGTCATGCCTGCTTCTTCGAAAAACAGCTTTCTGACGGCCAGGATAATCCGCTGTACCGCACCGTTGTGCCACGTGAAGGATTACTGGTGCGTCGCACCTGCTGCCAGCGCTACAAGCTGCCGGGCGTCCAGGGCTGCGGTGACTGCACTTTAAAATAAAAACGGCGGATTTCTCCGCCATTGAGCCTGCTGACAACCCCCTCAGATGTTAAAAGTTACTTTGCCAGTACTTTTAAAAACAAAGGATGGTGGCTTCTGATTTGTCCCAAACGCCCGAAAATCGCGTTTTCGGGCGTTTGTCATCAATCTAAACGGCGGGTTTCCCCGCCGTTTTCACATCACAAACGCTTATGCGGCCTGCTGGCTTGTCTCATCAGAAGCCTTCAGCGCCTCTTCCGCTTCCTGTTCAAGCAGCTGCTTCTCATACACTTTAAAGAACGGGAAGTAGATGATGGCGGATACCACGGCCAGCAGCACAACCAGAATCGCCGCACGGAAATCCCAGCCCAGCGCCCAGGCGGCACCAATCGGTGCCGGTGCCGTCCACGGCACCACGGAAATTACGCGCCCAATCAGATCCATCTTCATTGCGCCCCACGCCAGCACGGCGTTAACCATCGGCGCCAGCAGGAACGGAATGAAGAACACCGGGTTCATGACGATCGGCGTACCAAAAATGACCGGTTCGTTAATGTTAAAGCAGGTAGGCACAATACTCAGGCGACCAATGGAACGCAGGTGAGCTGATTTACTGCGCAGATAGCAAATCACCAGCCCCATCGTTGCACCGGAACCGCCAACCACAATAAAGAAGGTCCAGAAAGCTTCCATAAAGATATGTGGCAACGGCGCACCCTGCGCCAGCGCGCTCTGGTTCATCCCAAGGTTGGTCAGCCAGAACATTTGCAGCATCCCTGAGACAATCGCCGCACCGTGAATGCCTGCAAACCACAGCAGGTGGCCAATCAGCACCGCCAGCAGAATCGCCGGCAGAGAATCCGCCGCAGAAACCAGCGGTTTAAACAGCGACATAATGGCCTGCGGGATAAGCATATCGAACTGCGACTGAATGAACAGGCTCAGCGGATAGAGCGTCAGCACCACAACCAGTACCGGGATCAGCAGATCAAAGGAGTTTTTGATCATCGGCGGCACCTGGTCCGGCAGCTTAATGCCAATGTTATGCGCCTTCAGGAAACGCATCATTTCAACGCAGTAAATGGCCACCAGAATCGCGGTGAAAATCCCCGTACCGCCAAGGCTATCTACCGGCAGCGTTCCTTTGGTTTTTGGTGCGGCAACCAGCAGGAATGCCATCAGCGACAGCATGGCGCACATAAACGGGTCCAGACCGTGCGACTTCACATAGTGCTTGCCCAGGTTATAGGCGATAGCCGCACAGATATAGATAGACATAATGCCCATCGTCATATCAAACGGCGTAAGGATTTGTCCTTCGAAGTGTTTCGCCGCATCGAGCCACGCGCGGGCGAAACCCCAGGTGGTGGTTGGCGAGAACGGCGGATAAGCAAAGACCAGCAGGAACGAGCCGACAATCATAAACGGCATGGCGGAGATAAACCCGTCGCGGATAGCCATGACATGTCGTTGGGCAGAGATCCGCCCGGCTATCGGGCTGACATAGTTTTCAACAAAACGAAAAATCAAATTAAAGGCGGCATGGTTAGAAGACATAGTCATTCTCCTGTCAGGCTATCAACGCGAGTGCATCAGCGGGAATTTTATCGCCGCGCATCATTCCGTAATCCATAGAGTTGATCACCGTGACCGGGATCTGTTTAGGTGCTGCCTGTGCTTTGAAATCCTCCAGACGATATTTAATTTGTGGTCCGAGTAAACAACAATCGTAACCAGGCATAACGTCGGTGAACTCTTCGATGCCGACCGCTTTTATTTCTACGTCAATCCGTTGCACTAAAGCGGCTTGCTTCATCCTGTTCACGACCATACTGGTAGACTGACCTGCGACACAGCATAAAAGGATACGTTTCATAGACTGCTCTTATAATAAGGGTACAAGGGGGGGTTACAGATTCAGTATTCCTCGCTCTTTCAAGTACTGCAACCGGTTACTGTAACCGGTTGCAGTGATTGTGAAGGAGATCCAGGATTCGCTGAATTAAAGCGGGTTTGTTAAGGATAATTGGTTTACAGAAAGCACAGCCTTATGCGAAATTATTTCCAGTCAAATCAGGAGAATTACATGAGTCTGCAGTCTGTGCGGCAATTCTTTGCCGACCATGCCCCCGATATCGATATTATCGAACTAAATCAAAGCACTGCCACCGTAGCCCTTGCCGCCGTTGCGCATAATGTCGCACCCGGCCAGATTGCCAAGACTCTGTCATTGAAAGTAAAAAATGACATTATTCTGGTCGTCGCCAAAGGGGATGCCCGGTTGGATAACAAAAAGCTCAAAGCCGTCTTCGGCGCGAAAGCCCGCATGCTCAGCAGCGATGAGGTCGTCACCTGGACCGGTCATCCCGTCGGCGGCGTCTGCCCCTTCGGACTTGAAAACCCACTTGCTGTCTACTGTGACATCACGCTTAAACAGTATGACGAAGTGCTGCCCGCAGCAGGTGCTATTCACAGCGCTGTACGTATAGCGCCGGAGCGTTTAGCCGAACTGACCGCCGCAAAATGGATTGACGTTTGCCTCTAAAGACAAAAATAAAGCGAAGCTGAAAGCGCGCAAAAAGAATTATCCGAACAAATATTGATCTGGCCCCTCTGAGTACGGGTGAGGGCCTGTGCTAATAATGGTCAATAAAATTTGCGCGGCTCGTGCCGCTATTTCATTCTCCAGGGCACAACATGCAGACAGACGACAACGTACAGCGGGAGGTCACCCGCTTATGTGTTCAGTGTGCGCTTTTTTTACTGCAACACGGCGCAGAAAGCGCGTTGGTTGAAGAGCTCTCCACTCGTTTAGGCATCGCGTTGGGTATGGATAATGTAGAAAGCTCCATCTCAGCGAACGCTATCGTCTTAAGCACCATTAAAGATAACCAGTGCCTGACCACCACCCGAAAAAACATCGACCGTGGCATTAATATGCACGTGGTTACCGAAGTGCAGCATATTGTGATCATGGCTGAACATAAGCTGCTGGATCATCATGATGTCCTGAAACGCTTCGAGCATATCAGGCCCCTGCGTTATCCGCGCTGGTTAGTGGTGTTGATGGTGGGCTTATCCTGCGGCTGCTTCTGCAAGCTGAACAACGGCGGCTGGGACGGCGCGTTTGTCGCCTTTGTGGCAAGCTCCATGGCGATGTATGTCCGCCAGGTGCTGACGCAGCGCCACCTGCATCCGCAAATTAACTTCTGCATCACCGCCTTTATCGCCACCACCGTCTCCGGCCTGCTGATAACCAAAGGGCCGTTTGCCAGCACCTCAAACATAGCGATGGCGGCAAGCGTGCTGCTGCTGGTGCCGGGCTTCCCGTTAATTAACGCCGTGGCGGACATGTTCAAAGGCCACGTCAACACAGGCCTGGCGCGCTGGGCTATGGCGAGTCTGTTAACGCTCGCCACCTGCATCGGCGTGGTGATGGCGATGGCCATCTGGGGGCTGCGCGGATGGGCATAATCGATTTTGTACTCGCGCTGATGCAGGACATGGTGCTGGCGGCGATTCCGGCCGTGGGTTTTGCGCTGGTCTTTAACGTACCGCACCGGGCGCTGCCCTGGTGCGCATTGCTTGGCGCAACAGGGCACGGTTCGCGCATGGCGATGATGGCCGCCGGTTTCAATATAGAATGGAGTTCATTTATCGCCGCCATTCTGGTGGGCATGATCGGCATCCAGTGGTCGCGCTGGTATCTCGCCCATCCGAAGGTATTTACCGTGGCGGCGGTGATCCCAATGTTTCCTGGCATACCGGCCTACACCGCAATGATTTCCGCCGTGAAAATGAGCCATTTCGGCTACAGCGAAGAGCTGCTGATGCAACTGGTGACAAACTTCCTGAAAGCGTCGTTTATCGTCGGCGCCCTGTCGATTGGTCTCTCTTTGCCGGGTTTATGGCTGTATCGCAAGCGCCCACGAGTGTAGATTGATTTTGTCGGACGGGTAAAAGCCCGGATAATGCTACGTATCTGATAACCCCAAGGAGCCCGCGTGCAACCTCAAGAAATCTCTCTTCCGGAACGTTTCACTGAGGCGAGCCTGAAAGAGAAAATCTTTTTTAGCGCCCTTACCCTGTTTGCTGAATTTGGTCTGAACGGCGCGCGCATGGAGCAGATAGCCGAGAAAGCGGGCACCACCAAACGCATGGTGGTGTATCACTTTAAAAGCAAAGAGCTGCTTTACGTTCAGGTGCTGGAATATGTCTATACGCAAATCCGCACCTCCGAGCGTCAGCTTAATCTCGCCGATCTGCCCCCCGTGGAGGCCATGGTGCAGCTTGTTGAGTGGACGTTCGATTTTCACGCCACGCACCCGGATTTCATCCGCATTATCTGCATGGAGAATATGCAGCGCGGGCGCTTTGTTAAAGAGTCCGCCTTTCTGCGCGAGATCAACCGCAGCGCGCTGGATTTGCTCGAAGAGGTTCTCTCACGCGGCCAGGCAAAGCAGCTGTTTAACGCCGCGATAACCGCCAAAGACGTGCATCGTCTGATCAGCAGCTTTAGCTTCTATCATGTCGCCAACAGCTACACTTTCTCCAACCTGTTTGAAGAAGGTCGCGACCCGGCTGAGCATACCGACCACTATCGCAAAATGGCGGTAAAAGTGGTGCTGCGCTATATCGGGCCTTAAAAATCCGCTTTCTACCGCCGAGGACAGAAAGAAAAAGTTGCAGAAATGCCCTGTTGATTAAGAACTCTCTGACTGCTGCCCTGCCGTGTCAAGGCGTTATACTCGGCGCTAATTCTCCTGCCCGGCAGGTTATCAAAATGAGTATGACAAAATGAAAGTAAGCAATCGTATGGTATGCGCTCTGGCGCTGGCGTCCTCGGTTTTTGCAGGCCAGGCCGTTGCGGCAAGCTGGCAGGATCAACTTTCCAGCGCGGCAAGCGAACTCAGTAAAAGCAACACCACGGCGACCGGCGACACGGCCAGCGGCGGTCTTTCTCTCTCCTCGTTGACCGGCCTGCTGAACGGCGGCAACCAGGCGCTGAGCTCCAACAGCATGACCAATGCTGCGGGCGTGATTGAGTACTGCGCCAAAAACAAACTGGCCTCCGTCACCAGCACCGAAAATATCAAAAGCCAGCTGATGAACAAACTCGGGATGCAGGATGCCACCAAACCCGCCGAGCAACCGGACTACAACCAGGGCCTGATGGGCCTGCTGAACACCGGCAAAGACCAGCAGCTGGATCTGAACACTATCGGCAGCTCACCGCTGGCTGAAAAAGTGAAAACCAAAGCCTGCGATCTGGTTCTCAAACAGGCTGCAAACTACATCTCCTGAATGAAAAAGGCTGCCTCAAAGGGCAGCCTCACATTGATGACGGACAGCCGAAAAACGTGGTTCTCAGCTGTCCGGGGTAAACCAGAAGAGATAATTCTTTGTTTTAACGGGTGCTGATGAACGTGCTTTTAACCAGGATAAACGTTATCAGCGATCTCAGCCTGCCTTGCATTAATAATCAAACTGACGGTAGTAGCGGCGAATATCCAGACTGTGCCCCGTATAGTGCTCAAAGTGAGCGGCAAGCCTGTCCACCAGCAGAGTGGAGGCCACGCACGGTGCCAGTATCCAGCGGAATTCATCATCAATGCCGCTGAGTGTAAACTCACGAGGATCGATGACCACCAGGTTATCCGTTATTTTGCCGGCAAAGGCTTCAACGCGATCGTCGAGCTGACGGCACTTCCCTTCACCTTTAACCAGAAACAGCGGGACATCTTTTTCCAGCAGCTCCAGCGTGCCGTGGAAGAACTCCGCCGAACTCACCGACTTAGTGCGCTTCCACTGCATCTCTTCAAGGATACACATTGAGAACAGATAGACCTCGCCCCACATCTCCGCGCCGCCAATCCACATCATGTAATCCGCGCTATGGTAGCGGCTGGCGATTTCATCGGCGCGATCGTTAAACTGGCGTTTGGCCTGCAGCAGATTTTCCGGCAGCAGCTCAAGCTGGCTGGCAAAGCGATCGTATCCGCTGAACTCGCCGTTAAGCGCCACCAGACGGAAGAACAGCCAGTAAAGCAGCATGTACTCATATTCCACGCCGTTTTTGTGCTGCATGGGAATATGCCAGGTTGCGGCATCGGCCAGCGGCGAATCGGCGTTCTTAGTGATAGCCACCACGCGGATCCCCTGCGCTTTACACCACTGCGCAATAGCCACAGACTCTTTGGTATCTCCCGATTTTGAAAGCGTGATCACCACCGAGTCTTTATTAAGCTTTTTATTTCCCTTACAGATCAATTCCGCCGCCTGCTCGGTATAAACCGGCAGCGCTGTCACCTCTTTGGCGAATTCCTGCATCGCCATCATAGGTGCCAGAGAACCACCCACCGATGCGAAAAAGAGATTACTGAAACCTTCGGAATGAATATTCTCCGCAACCTGTTCAGCAATATTACGCGCAGAGATAATGTCACGAGCACTGGTCAGGTACTCGTCCTGATTAAAACCTAACATGACTATTCTCCTGAAAAGGAATTAAATTTTGCTTTTAAGCACTTTGTCGAAATCATCAAAAATACGCACGCTTAAATCTATTCCTTTCGCCGTTGCAATAGTAAAAGCCAGCAGCTGGAAAGGAACGATTAATAATAAAGGCGCGAAGTTATGGGTTAACGGGAAATCCAGCGCCAGGGTGTTTTCGTCGTTATTATCCGCCGCAAGGGTGACGGTAAAAACGGCATCGACCGCTGGTCGCATGTAATCGCGTAACGCAGCGCTTCGCGCATGAGGACTATCCTCAATGAAGAACAGCGTGTGGCTTGCGTTGGCCTCAAGATACGGGCCATGCATGTAAGCCTCCAGCTCGAAGCCGCCGGAAGGCAGGCGCACGGTTTCCGTAAATTTGGTTTCGCACTCCTTCGCCACGCCTGTCAGCGCGCCATAGCCGATGGCGACAAAGCGTGATGCCTGGATAAAATGCTGCCGGTGACGGGCGATAAATGCATTGGTTTTGTCGATGACGCCCGGTATCGCCTGCGCCGCTTCTTTCAGGCTTGCCAGAGATTCAGCCCGTTCCACCTGCGTAACCAGCCCCCGGCTTTCGGCCACCGTCAGGGCGATTAACAGCAGATTGAGAACCGTGGCGCTAAAACCACGCGTCACGAAACCCACGCTTTCAATACCGGTATTGATATCCAGCACGCCATCCGCCTGCTTAGCCGCCGGGCTTGCCGGGCTGGAAGTCAGGCAAAAGACTGGAATACTCAGCCTCTGAACCTTTTTCATTGCCTCCAGAGTGGACGAGCTTTTCCCGCTCTGGGACACCGCAATCACTAAATCCGTTGCCGGATCGACACGTTCATAATGGGTGAAATTATACGGCTCTTTAATATCGACCAAAATGCCAAAATGCTCTTCAAAATAATATCTGGCGCACAGCGCTGCGTTATAAGATGAACCCGTCGCCAGAATCATAATTTTATTTACGGGTCTGGTTTGCAGATAAGTTTTCAATGGTGCAAGCTTGTCCGGGTATTCCTGCAATATAACCGTCAGCGCCTCTGACTCCCGATCGATATAATCCAACATCGTTGCCATAATATTTTCCTCAGAATAACCCAATCCACGAACCGAATATTCCTACCGCTGCCATGCCGCCAAGAATGGCTAACGGCTTCACTTTTCTTCCCAGCAGCCAGTAAACGATACCGAAGCTCAGCAAAGGTAATAGCGCAGGCATAACGTCGTTAATGATGTCCTGAACGTGCGTTTTCGCCTCCCCCGACCCAAAGGTGACGGGAATGGTGATATCAATCATCGAGGCGGTCATGGCGCCCACCACCATCAGGCCGATTATCGACGCGCCATAGGTCAGGCTTTCCATCATCCCGCTCTTCTGGATGCGCTGCAGGACGCCGGTCCCCAGCACATAACCCCAGCGGGTAAACAGGAAGCGCACCGCCAGATGCGGAATGTTAAACACCAGCAGGAAAAGGATCGGTCCGAGCATGCTCCCCTTCAGCGCAAGGCTTGTGCCAATGCCCGTGGCAATCAGGCGCAGCGTTCCCCAGAAGAAAGAGTCTCCGAGCCCTGCCAGCGGCCCCATCAGCGATGCTTTCACGCTATCGACGGATGCCGCGTCCATGCCCTTAGAACTGCTGTTTTTCTCTTCCATCGCCGCGGTAATACCCAGGATCAGCGTGACGATATGCGGCGTGGTGTTAAAGAATACCAGGTGACGCTTAAGCGCGCAGGCCAGATCCTCTTTACGGGTATAGAGTTTTTTAAGCACCGGGATCATGGCGTAAACAAACGCCAGGTTCATCTGCCGCTCGTAGTTCCAGGAGAACTCCATCTGGAAAGAACGCCAGAACACGCTGCGCAGCTCTTTATCCGTGATGGCGTTTGCCGTCTCCTCTGCCACCTGAGTTTCCTCAGAAATCATCTTCATCGTCATTCTGGACTCCTTGCGCCGCAGTCGGGCGGGGGGAATTAAATTGCGTTACGTTCACCATCACGACGGCCGTAATGGCACCCAAAATGGCGATACCGGTAACCGGGATTTTCAGATAGGCCATCAGCACGAACCCCAGGAAGAAGTAAGGCGCGACCTTTTTATTGATCAGCAGGCGAGCCAGCATGGCAAAGCCCAGTGCGGGAATGATGCCCGTGGCCACGCTCAGCCCGTGCTTGATAAACTCCGGAATAGCGTCCAGCAGGCTCTTCACCGCGCCGCTTCCCACCATAAAGGAGACGGTCACCACGGTCGCCAGCATCAGCGAAAGCCCAAAACCGGCAAGTAAATGCATCCGCTCAATGCCGCGCGTATCCGCCTGCTCGGCATAGGCATCCGCCTTCTGGTTCAGCGTCGGAATAAACAGCCCCAGGTAGACGTTTTTCAGCACCAGCGTCAGCGTGGCTATCGGTAAGCCCAGCAGCAGCGCGGTTTCCGTCCCCGCGCCCGAGGTAATGGCAAAGGCCACGCCGAGAATCCCGCCGGTTACCACATCCGGTGGAATGGATGCGCCCACGGAAAACGAGCCGATAAACGCCAGTTCAAGGGTCGCCCCCATCACTACGCCAGTCTGCACGTCGCCTAATACCAGCCCGGTGAGGAAACCGGTGACAATCGGGCGAGATATTAACGACGTGCCTAAGGCGTATTCGGACTGGGCAATAAACGCCACCAGGCCAAGCAGTAATGCTTCTAACATAATGCGTCCCTCACTATTCAACACACTCGGTGAATAATAATTTCCTGTCGTTAGGCACCTGCCGGATTTCCACTTCCGTACCCGCTTTAACCAGTTCATTTAGCAAAGCAATCTCCTCGGGAAGGACGTTTATCGCTTTGGAAATATTCTGGCTCCCCTCTTTGGCTTTAATACCGCCTAAATTAATACTCTTTATTTCCGGGACAGCGCTGGCCAGCCGCCAGGCATCCTCAACCGATTCCACGACGATAAATAATTTATATTTATCCGTAACGCCGCTTTTAATCGCGGCAATCGCGTCAGCGATATTTTTCATCACCAGTTTTACCGCTGGCGGTTTGGCGAGTTTGATGGTGGTTTTACGCAGCTCATCCTCCATCACCGCATCGTTGGCGATCAAAATGCAGTCGGCGCCTATGTACTGCGTCCAGGAGAAAGCGACCTGACCGTGAAGTAAACGATGGTCAACACGCAGAAGCGTTATCATTTTTATCATCCTCAGTTAAAAGTCTTTATCCGCAACCAGCGCCGCATCAATCGTGTGATTGCAGTACTGAATGCTCTCGCGGGCATTGGCCAGGGAATCGACAATCAGAGATGTCGTCTCTTCATCCTGGGGCGCAATAAGCATTTCAATGATTAGCGGGAGATTAAGACCGGCAATAAGATGGAAACCAGGGCGATTAATAAAGCGAATAAATTCGTTATTTACGCTGCCGGCAAAAATATCGGTTAGCACCACCAGCTCATCCTGAGCCGGAAAGGAAGCGACAAGATTATTAACCTGTTCGGTTAAATCCTCACCTTCATTAATATAGGCACATAAAGTATGGATATTATTCTGCTTGCCCAGAATCAGCTCAACCGAATTGAGAATACCGCTGGCGAAAGTGCCGTGGCTGGCAAAGATATAGTGTCGTTGCATCCTGACCTCGAAATAAAGTCCACCTGTTAAAGCAGTAATTGCAACCGCCATGCCAGGAATAGTGGCACAGCGGTAAGGTGAGGCGTCAGGCGGCCAGGAAAGCGCTAAAACTCTTGATCGTATTGAAGAAATTCCGTTTCTAAATGCAGAATATCGTGAATATAAAACAGCTCCGCCTCGGGGATTTTGACACTATAGCTGGCCTCAATGACACTAAACGCCTCGCACAGCGCGGCGAGGTGTTTTCGTTGACACTGCGCGCGACGCCCCGCATAGCGCTGGATAGCCGCCTGGCGAATCAGCCGCTCAATCAGGCAGCTAACGTGGATATAGAGTGCGACCTTACGGTCATTGGGCACGCTGACGGCGGCCAGATGCTGATAGCGCGCCAGGAACTGCTCAACCTGATTAATCACCTTGCTGGTATCCAGAATGGTGACCGACTCAATCACCCGGCGCAAAGAGAAGTTCTTCACGATACGCTCGTTAATCAACAACACGTTCCCGGGGGTGGTTATCGCCCCAAACAGCGCCAGCAGCGTATCGTTGCCCTGCCCGGAAATCAGCGTGTCCAGCGAGATATAAGGCACATCGGGAATGTTGGGATCGAGCGTCCCGATCAGCGCCAGCACGTCAAAGCGGGAAAAGATCGGCTCACGCCTTTTGTTTTCCGCCAGCGTATCGTACTCATAGGCCACCACCTCAATGCCCAGCTCCTGGGGAATACTTGCCTTCAGCAGGCTGCTCAAATTGCTGGCCGCGCCGATCCCGGTGGCGCATGTCGTGATGATCGCTTTCGGCTTATTCAGCTCAGGCCAGACGATTTTATGTTCCACCGGCAAATCTGCGGCTATGTCGCTGGCGATGGTTTCCAGATAGTCGCCCTGCAAAATACGCTCCCCAACGTAAAGCGCCATACGCGTGGAAACGTTGTTGATAATGACCACCGGCATCGTGACCTTGCGGCTGAAATAGTGGTGGATATCGTTAAGCGATCCCATATCCACCAGAATCACCAGGCTGCTGGCCTGCGCGTTACGCTCCACGTACTGCGTAACCTGCTGGGCGATGGCTTCAGGCGTGACGTCCAGCGGCATATCAAACGACTCATAGACGGTCTGTTTTAATAGCCGGTTTGCCACGTTCGCGATACTGCTGGCGGTGGCGTAGCCGTGCGCCAGGATCACAGCTTTGGTGACCAACTGGCTGGTCTGTACGCCGGTTTTGTTAAGCCAGAGCAGCAGCAGCACGCGGTCCATCGCCTGAATACGTAAATCCAGCCTGCGGGTGAGCGAGGCCAGCACCTCCTCGCAAAACAGCGAGAGCAGCGGATACTTCTGCTCCAGAAAACGGTCGAGCTGTTTGCACAGTTCTGCATTCAACCGCGAAGGCTCGACGTTTGACCGGTGCACCAGATAATGCCCGATGGCGTAAATACAGTTGCCGTTAAACTGAATGCTGTAGCTTTTCTCCAGCCGGTAAAACTCTTCGCGTACCTGGCTTGTCACCAGCAGCAGCATCTGCGAGCTGGCCTTGTCCTGATTTTCGAAAATAAGCCGGTCAAACAGGCTTTCAATTTCATTCCCGATCCGCAGCTCGATGTCATCCCACGGGTGCCGGTCGGTGCGGTACTTTTCAAACAGCGTCAGAACGTTAAGCTGAGCGTCGCGGATAAGCATCCTCGCCGCATCCTCGATCTGAAGCAGCCACGGCAGGCTGGTATTTTCATCCAGCACGATATCCTCGGTACGTTCAG
>DALYUA010000032.1:0-14541 GCA_031993245.1 Buttiauxella sp.
AAGGAAACGCCTGAAGAAAAGAAGGCTCGTCTTGATGCCATCGCAGCGCAAGACCCAATGGTTTATGAAAAGGATAAAGTTAAAGGCGCTATACGCACCGATTTCATCCTCTCGGCTGAAATTGTCGCCATTACGTTGGGTATAGTGGCGGATGCGCCGCTACTAAACCAGATTGTGGTACTTGCAGGTATTGCGATACTGGTCACCGTAGGTGTATACGGCCTGGTAGGGATGATCGTGAAGCTCGACGATTTGGGCTACTGGCTGGCTGAGAAACGCTCGCAGATTGCGCAGGGGGCAGGAAAAACGCTGCTGGTGCTTGCGCCATGGTTAATGAAATTTCTTTCGATTGTCGGCACGCTGGCAATGTTCCTGGTGGGCGGTGGGATTCTGGTCCACGGTATTCCCGCTTTACACCACGCGATTGAGCACTGGTCTGAAAAGGCAGGGGTAGTGGTTCATCTGCTCGCACCGACGCTTGTCAATATGGTGCTCGGCTTTATTGTCGGTGCGGTAGTGCTGGCGGTTGTAAACGGAATAAACCATCTGCGCGGTAAGGCTTCGCATTAAGAATTTGCATAAATTTGCGTTCAGGGCTGGGCAAAAATGCTGCTCTTTGACTATAACTGTAAAAGTTTTCACCCCTGATACCGGAGGCAGTTATGGTCTATGTGGTCAGCGATGAAGTCCAGCCTAAAAATGGTGGCCCAAGGATGATCGTTACCGGATTTTCCAGCGGCATGGTGGAGTGTCGTTGGTATGACGGTTACGGTGTACAACGCGAGGCATTCCGCGAGGATGACCTGGCGCCTACGGAAGAGGAAAGGGGGCAACTACAAGGATGAATGCAAAAATACCCGGCTACTGACCGGGTATTTTTATGCCGAATTGCATCCGTAACAGAGACCGCTTAGCTGGAGGGGATAAAGTAATCCAGGCCTTCCTTCCAGCCCTCCGGGCCATAGTGAAGGCTGTGGTAAACCCGCGAAGGACTATCATTACGTAAAATAACGGGCTCACGGCTGTACCCTTTTACCACCACGGCGTAGTCGACATTATCAAGCAGCATGGCGTCATTCGGGCTGTCGCCCAGGCCGATCGTGGTGTAGGTTTTCCCCTCGTTTTGCTCGTACTGTTGATACAGCCAGCGCAGTGCCTGGCCCTTATCGCCCTGCGAGCTCATTATATGCCAGAAGCGTCCGCCCTGAACCAGCATCAGTCCCAGCTCCGCTACGCGTTCGGAAAAAGCGCTGAACATCTCCTGCGTGTCTCGCCAGATAAAAGCCTCGGATGCTTCCCTCAGCCGGGCCAGTGCCGCCTGTTTATGCGTTAAACCCGTCCATTCACTGAGGGTGTTTACATCCACATCGGCAAAGCAGGTGAACTTAAATCCGTACTGAGTGCGAAGATTGCTAAGCAAGTCCATCAGTTCATCATGACGAACGCCTGCGATCCGCCGTGGAAAGCTGTCACTGCCGGTCCAGCGCGCATCCAGCTGGACTACCGCGCCATCTTCAGCGATAAACGCCTGCCCGATAATGCCCAGTTCTTTTTGCCATTCAATAATCTCAGCGGCGCTTTTATTACTGCACAGGACCAGCGGGATGCCCCGTTCCCTGAACACGCCCAGCCAGCTACTCGCGGCTTCCCAACGGTAGGTATGATGGTCCAGCAGCGTACCGTCAAGTTCAGAGACAATAAGTAGCGAGTCGTGCAAATGTGGCATCGGGATTCCTCGTTAGGATTATTCTCAATTAAGTGCCGGAAATTAACGCTGCGGTAAAACGGGATCGTTACCAAAATGCGGGCACCACCGGGCTTGCGTGAAGGAGAGGTGCGGTGAATGTATTCAATGGAAGCTATTCATACGAAAAATATAACCTTGTTTTACAAAAAATTTGCCGTAAAGTGTTTGTTGATATCAGATTTCCTGATGTAACGAATTTCAAATGCTTCTTGCATGAATAATGCTTTTACATCCCGGCTTCCCGGCCGGGATGCTTTTTTATCTGTTTACTTCACTGACCCTGAAGTCATGGATATCCAGTTCAAAGGCTTCCGCAAGCTCAGTATAAGAGTGCCATGTGCGTCCATCGACGCTTACCCGCTGTGGATACTCTTCGTTATCCGCACGTTTGACCTCACTCTCACTGATTTCGTTGATCGCCGCCAGCAGGGCATCGACGTCTACATTGACTTCCCGACGCACCGTTTCGCTGGACTCTTTCGCGGTCTTCATGCCTTACCCTCCTGCAAATCGCCAGCCTTAAGTATAGACAGCTTAGCAAAATGGTTCGCGCGGGCGCGTGTTCGCTGCGAATGAGTCGTTTTTGATCTACACTGGCACAAAGAAACCGGAGGATTTTGGTATGAATATCAACGATCGCGTTACCGTTAAGACCGACGGCGGTCCCCGTCGTTCTGGCGTGGTGTTGGCTGTGGAACAGTTCAGCGAGGGGACGATGTACCTGGTCTCGCTTGAGGATTACCCGCTTGGGATCTGGTTCTTTAATGAGACGGGGCATCCTGACGGGATATTCGTCGAGCAACTGGAACAATAATCTGTCTATCGGGCCAGAGATCGTCCGCTAGATTCGTTGATGTAAAGGAGACGCGGTGTTGTGGGTCGGGTAAGCGTAGCGCCACCCGACATAATTTTGATTAATTAACGCAGATTAACGAATATGCCGTTGGTAACATTATCGGTGAGCCGTACCACATGATATATCACCTGTTTATTATGCGTTTTTATTTTGCGTTTAATATTACCCTTATGTGAGGACACCGTTTTGGCTTTGATGTTCATTTGATCGGATATCTGAATCGTACCCTGACCTGACATCCACATCTTCAACATATTTGATTCGGTTCGACTCAATGAAAGCGTAGGTAAATTAATATGACCGATACATTGAGCATTTTTTGCTAAATACTCTTCGAGAATTTCGTCTAGCGATTCAGGTTTAATGGATTTCGAGCTGATAAGAAGATTATTTCTGACCAGCAGGTATTCATCAAAATGAATATTAGCGATAGCCATAAAAACCAGAAACAGAGTGCCGGGATGCTGATTAATGATCTGCTTAATACGCTGACTGCTTTGCGGGTCGTGAATAAAGCAATCTTCATTAATAAACACCACGCTGGGTGCCTGTGACTGGCAGGCCTGGGCCAGTTCTTCTACAGCCTGAACATCGGTAATTTGTCGTTTTCTTATCCCGCGGCTAGCCAGATAGCCGGTCAACCCCAGCCGGGTATAACTGCATAAGTCCATAATAATCGTTGACATAGCAAACCCTCACTAAGTGTATTATCCGAACAGCTTCGATTGAGCAGGCCGCGCCATTAAGCGCTGCCCGTTACGAAACTACCCCTGCCAGCACTTCCGCACATTTCCTTCCATCCGGGTAAACAAGACGGGGAAAAATGCTTTCCAGCCATTGGCTTGAGTTGCAGATAAATGGCGCTACGGAAGTATTATCAGGCGGGATCACTATCCCGTAAAGTTATGTATAATTTGCCAGGAAAGTTCTCAAAGTAAAGTAATTGTTGTGAACTGTGAGATAAGTAAAAACTTATATCCCGCGGCAGGGTTATCCTGGTGAATGTTATTTGAAATAGTTTTTAGGAATATCCTCAGAGAGGCCGCATGAAGCAAGCGGTTATTTCGCAGGCATTTCGCTTACTAAATCCGCCAGCAAATCGAAAATTTCACTAAATAAATGTTCAGCGAAAGGTGCAATCAGCGGCATCAATGCGGCCATAACCAGCAGGCCAATGGAGAGGGTGACCGGGAAACCAATGACAAATACGGAAAGCTGCGGCGCCATACGGTTTAGCAAACCCAACGCGATATTAAGCGTCAGCAGAAGCGTGATTAAGGGCAGAGCAAGCATCAGCCCGTTAAGGAAAATCAGTCCGCCTGCGCGGGTCAGCGCCATAAACACATTGCTGTTAATCACCTCGCCGCCAATCGGCAGCGTGTGAAAAGTATCGATCAGCATTGAGATCAGCCACAAATGGCCGTTGAATGTCAGAAATAGCAGCATCGCCAGCATATCCATAAAGCGCGCCAGCACCGGCATATTCAGGCGGCTTCCGGGGTCGAAGAAGGTGGCGAAAGAGAGGCCCATTTGCAGACCGATAAGCTCTCCTGCGGTACGAATCACGGCAAAGGCGAACTGCATGGTGAAGCCCAGCATGATACCGATTAAGATTTGCTGCGCCGCAAGCCAGAAGCCCGCAGCGGAGAAAATAGTCACGCCGCTCATCGGCAGCGACGGGGCGATTATCCAGGTGATCATCAGCGCAAGGCCAATTTTTACCTTTTTCGAAACAGAACGTTCGCTGAAGATGGGGGCGGTACTAATGAGCGCCAGGATGCGAATAAAAGGCCAGAAGCCCATGCTCAGCAAGTTCAGCCACTGGTCGCTGTCAACGTGGATCATCCAATCATCGTCGGCAAATTGGTTAGCAGCGTGCGCATGTAATCAAGCAGCAGATTGAGCATCCACGGGCCTGCCACAATCATGGTGACAAAGACGGCGAGGATTTTTGGAATGAACGACAGCGTCATTTCGTTAATCTGCGTCGCCGCCTGCAGCATGGAGATAATCAGGCCGGTCACCAGCGCGACCAGCAGCAGCGGTGCCGCGAGCGCCAGGGCAACCTTCATCGCCTCGGTGCCCATCATCATGACCGATTCAGGAGTCATCGTTTTACCTTAACTGTAGAAGCTTTGCGCAAGCGAGCCGACCAGCAGTTGCCAGCCGTCAACCAGTACGAACAGCATAAGCTTGAAGGGCAGGGCAATGGTGGCCGGCGGCACCATCATCATCCCCAGCGCCATCAGCACGCTTGCCACAACCAGGTCGATAATCAGGAACGGGATAAATACGGTAAAACCAATCTGGAAAGCCGTTTTCAGCTCGCTTGTGACATACGCCGGAAGCAAAATGCGCATCGGCACCGCTTCCGGTCCTGCCATATCAGGCGTATTCGCCAGACGAGCAAACAGCGCCAGGTCCGCTTCACGCGTCTGTCGCAGCATAAACTCGCGCAACGGCTGAGCGCCTTTTTCTATCGCTTCCGGCATCTCAATTTTGTTTTCACTGAACGGCTGATAAGCGTCGGCATAAATCTTGTCGAACACCGGCGACATAATAAAGAAAGTCAGGAACAGCGCTAGGCCCAGCAGCACCTGGTTAGGCGGAGCGGAGGGCGTCCCGAGCGCGTTTCGCAGCAGACCGAATACGATGATGATGCGCGTGAAGCTGGTCATCATCAGCAAAATAGCGGGCAGGAAGGTCAGCGAGGTAATGAACACCAGCGTCTGCACCGGCAGCGACCAGCTTTGGCCGCCGTTTGGCATCGGCTGGCTTACAAGGCCCGGCAGCTGCGCCAGCGCCTGCGGTGTGACAAAGAGCAGGCTGACCAGAAGACCCATTAACGAGAAGGAGAGAAAACGTTTCATCAGGCTTTCCCGTTACGTTTAAGCAAATTTTTCATCAGGTTCTGGAAATCCACCTGTTCAACAGGCTGAGGATCAGCGCTTGCCGGTGCGGGTGGGAGAGTGTGTAAATGGGTGATTTGTGTCGCGGTAACGCCCAGCACAAGGCGGGCGTCTTCCACATCCACAACCACAACGCGTTCGCGCGGGCCAAGGTTACAGCTGGCGCTGACCTTAAGCCCCTTTGCGCTGCCGGTTCTGCCGGTCAGGCCAAACCGTTTAGCCAGCCAGGCCGCCAGCAAAATAAACAAAATGATTGCCGTTAATGCGCCGCTCACCTGCACTAACGGCGAGCCGGAACTGACGGCGGGTTGCGGCTGAACGGTGGTCTGGGTTTTCATACTGTTAACGGCTCAGGCGACGCATACGTTCCGATGGCGTAATGATATCGGTGATACGCACGCCGTATTTATCGGCCACGACCACGACTTCACCCTGCGCAATCAGATAGCCGTTGATAAGAATATCCAGCGGCTCGCCGGCCAGGCCTTCAAGCGCCACCACGGAACCCTGCGACAGGCGCAGCAGCTCTTTAATGGTCATGCGGGTGCGGCCCAGTTCCACGGTCAGTTTGACCGGGATATCCATAATCAGGTCGATGTCCTGCATTGAACCGACTACGTCGCTGCTTTCAAGCGCCCGGAACACGCTATCCGCGCTGCTTTTGCCGGAGACTTTCTGTTCGTTCAACGCATCAGCCCACAGATCGTCCACGGAGCCTGCATTGTCGTCGGACGGTTGATTATTATCACTCATTTGGGCTGTTCCTCATTCAGCGAATTCAGTATCGGGTTGATCAAGTGTTCGACGCGTAAGGCGTACTGGCCGTTTATCGTGCCGTATTGACTGGTCAGCACCGGTACACCGTCGACATGCGCAAGAATGCGATCCGGCTTGTCGACAGGCAGTACGTCACCAGGTTTTAGTTTTAGTATTTGTGACAGCCTGAGCGGGATATCGGCGAAGTTCGCCACCAGTTCCAGTTCAGAATGCTGCACCTGGCGCACCAGAGTATCGCGCCAGCTTTGATCTTCCTGACGGGAGTTCTCCAGCGGGGGATTCACCAGCAGTTCGCGCAGCGGTTCAATCATGCTGAACGGCAGGCAAATATTAAATTCACCGGTCAGGTTGCCAATTTCCACATGGAAAGGCGTATTCACCACGATGTCGTTTGGCGACGTCGTGATGTTGGTAAACTTCACCTGCATTTCGGAGCGCACATATTCCACATCAAGCGGATAAATGGCTTTCCATGCGTCGCTGTAAGCTTCCAGCGCCAGCTTCAGCATGCGGTTAATCACGCGCTGTTCAGTATGGGTAAACTCGCGGCCTTCAACTTTCGTCGGGAAGCGGCCATCGCCCCCGAACAGGTTATCCACCGCGATAAACACAAGGCTTGGCGAAAAGACAAACAGGCCGGTGCCGCGCAGCGGTTTCAGATGCATCAGGTTGAGGTTGGTCGGCACCGGAAGGTTACGCGCAAACTCATGATACGGCTGAATGCGGATCGCGCCGACGGTAATATCCGGGCTACGACGCAGCAGGTTAAACAGCCCCATACGGAACTGACGAGCAAAACGTTCGTTGATAATCTCCAGCGCCTGCAGGCGTTCACGCACCACGCGGCGCTGGGTATTAGGATCGTAGGGGCGAATGTTGGTTTCGCTTACTGCCCCGGCCTTCGGCTCGTCGCTGCTGTCGGCGTCGCCATTTAGCAGCGCATCGATTTCAGCCTGTGAAAGAATGCTGTCGCCCATGATCTACCGCAAAATAAAGGCGGTATACAGCACATCGCTGACCACCTGTTGAGGAGAGCCTGCAACCAGAGGCGGCGCCAACGTATTTTTAATCGCCTCTACCAGCTTCTGCTTGCCTTCATCGGTGGCAAGGGCAGCCGCATCCTGACGGGAAAACAGCAGCAGCAGACGGCTGCGTACTTCCGGCAGGAACTCGCTCAGACGCTGGCGAGTCGCATCATCTTTCAGACGCAGCGTGACGCCGACATAGAGCACGCGATCCGCATCACCAAGATTGACGGTAAACGTATCCAGCGCAAAAAAGACCGGCGCGGGCGGCGGCTCTGGCTTGTCAGCCTGAACGCTGGCAGGGTGTTGCTGCATCCGCCAGTAGCTGTAACCTGCGGTAGCGCATGCGGCGAGGGTTATCAGGACCAGTAACGGCAGCCAGATGGAGCGCTTGCGGCCTTTGGTCTGAGCGATGTCAGTCATATAACGCTTTATTCCTGTATCAATACTGCTTTATGGTGCGATTATCCCGCGTCGCCCCGGCATCAAAGCCTGGAAAACACGGGATATTTATCGTTACCTCTGCCGTTTACGCCCTGCTGCAGGTATCAGGCGAAAATATCGACGGCATTATTGCTCGATGCAAGGCGCTGTACGCTGGCAGGAACGGCGAGAGATTCAGCCTCACCGCCCAAAGAAGGGAAGCTGCCCGCGGAGCGTTGGGATTGCTGTTGCTGCTGGCCTGACTGCTGCTGTTGCTGAGCAAAACTTTCGCTGCTGATATTGCTCTGGCCGAGCTGAATACCACTTTCCGCAAGGGCCGTGCGTAACGCAGGCAGCGTCGCCTCAAGTGCGGCACGCACGTGGCTGTGCGGGGAGGTCATCTGTAGCTGGGCCTGATTATCGTCAAGCTTGAGGCTTATCTGGATTTGACCTAAGTCTTCCGGATGCAGGCGCAGCTCGGCGCTTTGCTGGCCCTGACGGGTGAACAGCGTTACGTGCTGGCTCACCGCCTGTTGCCACTCCTGGCTTCCCAGTTGGGCGCTAATCTGCGGCGCCACCGGCGTTGCGATATGCATACTCAACGGCGTGCTGACCGTTGCGCTGCTAATGGTCGGCGTACTGACCGTCGGCGTGGTGTTGTTGCTGAGAGCGTTGTCGCGGCTCTCTTTATCAACGGCAACGATCGGTAACGCACTGTCATCCGCTACCTGATTTGCCTGGGGCGCAACGGATTTAGCGGCAAAGGTTGTGTCGGCTGTCTGGGTTTTACCGGCAGCGCTCAGACTGTCATCGGCGCGGCCAGCCGTGGTTTTTTGCTGCACGCCATTGCCTGCCAGTAACGCGCTCAGCGGTGAGGCTTCGTCAGTATCTTTTCCGCTCGTCGATGTCAGGGTTGCAGCAGGCGTCGCGGTATTCTGCTGCGGCAGCATGGCGAAGAGAGCGCTCAGCGCCTGCATATCAGCGGTGCTCAGATCGTGCGTGGCCTCTTGCGCCGCGCCGGTTTGCTCTGTTTTATCCGCTCCGGCAGCTTTACCTACGCTTGCCAGCAGGCTGGAGAGTGCTCCGGGCTTATCCCTGTCCAGCTTGTTGAGCAAGTCTGCGAGGGTTGTTTTGCCCGCAGCGGCGTCCTGCGCACTAAAATCCTGCCCTGTGGCCTTATTCAGGGCGGCACTCAGCGACAGCGTTTTGCCATCCTCAGGCGTGCCCAGGCCCGGTAGCGCTTTGTTGAATAAATCCAGAAAGCCATCGCTCAGACCTTTCTCGCCCGTGGCTGCTGCGGTAGTCAGGCCGCTGTCGGCATCGGCAGTCATATTTAACTGGGGCAGTTTGATCATTCGCCTTTCCTCATTGTCGCCCGCTGGGCATATTCATCCATCTGTTTTTGATCGAGTCGGTTTTCAGCAAGCAGCATTTCGGTGGCTTTACGTTCCCGCAAGGTTTGCCAGGCCTGTAACCTTTTCTGTTTTTCCTGCCAGAAGTTCAGCGCCTGGTCGACCTTGTTGGTCCAGGTGCTGAGCTGCTGACGGTGCTGATCTATGGCTTTCTCAAGCGTCTGGATAAACTGCTGGTAGTTTTGCCAGCGGGTGCTTGCAATCCCCTGGCTCATGCTGTTATTCAGGTTAGCGCTGTACTCAAACTGATAGTTAATCAGCATGTTGAGCTGCTCTTCCGCCTGTTGAAATCCTTTGCGCATTTCGCCTAAACGTAGCGCCGCGTTCTCCACCTCTTTCTCGGCGAGACCGTGCAACGTTTCCAGTGCTGTGCTTTGGCCCATAGTTACCTCTCATCAAACCGTCGGGAAGATAAGTTCCAGCGCCGCGCAGGCATCTTCCCAGCCACTGCGTTCAAAAATCCCCTGTTGCAAAAAAGCTTCCAGATGCGGCCAGAGCACAATGGCTTTATCAAGCATCGGGTCGCTGCCTTTGGCATAGGCGCCAACGCTTACCAGGTCGCGGTTACGCTGGAAACTGGATAACAACTGTTTGAAATTACGCACCCGCGCATAATGTTTGTCGGTTATCAGCGACGTCATGGCACGGCTAATCGACGCTTCGATATCAATCGCCGGGTAGTGCCCTGCCTCGGCGAGACGACGCGAGAGGACGATGTGCCCGTCAAGAATGGCGCGCGCTGAATCCGCGATAGGGTCCTGCTGATCGTCCCCTTCGGTCAGAACGGTATAAAACGCGGTGATTGACCCGCCGCCGTGAATACCGTTACCGGCACGTTCTACCAGCGCCGGCAGTTTGGCGAAGACAGAAGGCGGATAGCCTTTGGTTGCCGGTGGCTCACCGATTGCCAGTGCGATTTCTCGCTGCGCCATGGCATAGCGGGTGAGGGAATCCATAATCAGCAACACGTGCTGGCCGCGGTCGCGGAAATCCTCGGCGATGCGCGTGGCATAAGCTGCTCCCTGCATACGCAGCAGCGGGGAAACGTCCGCAGGCGCGGCGATTACCACGGAACGTGCGCGGCCTTCAGGGCCGAGAATATTCTCGATAAAATCTTTTACTTCACGGCCACGCTCGCCAATCAGCCCGACGACAATTACGTCGGCCTGGGTATAACGCGCCATCATGCCCAACAGCACGCTTTTACCGACGCCAGAACCTGCAAAGAGGCCCATTCGCTGCCCGCGCCCCACGGTTAGCAGTGCGTTGATTGGACGCACGCCAACGTCGAGCACATTTTCAATGGCGGTACGCTGCAGCGGGTTAAACGGAGCGGCGCCCAGCGCGCCGTATGTGGTGGTTTCTGGCGCAGGCAGGCTGTCCAGAGGGCGGCCGCTGCCGTCCAGCACGCGGCCAAGCAGCGCCGGGCCGAGCGGCAGCTGTTTGCCGCCGTGTGAGCCATCCTCGCCTGAGGCGCGCGCGTAAACCCGTGCGCCAGGCAAAATGCCTTCCACTTCTTCAAGCGGCATCAGAAACAGTTTCTGGCCGTTAAAGCCAACGACTTCAGCCTCCACTTCGCGGCTGTACTGCTCAATGATGCAGGTTGCGCCGAGAGGAAGCTGTAAACCTGTCGCTTCCAGCACCAGCCCCGTCGCGCGGGTCAGACGGCCGTAGCGACGCACGGCTGGTAATTTCGCCATGCGCTCCTCAAAACTGTCCAGCGAGTTAAGCCAACGCGTTAGCCGGGCGGTCATTACAGGACTCCCGGGGCTGCGAGGCGGCAGAGTTCCTGCCAGCGCGTTGCGACGCTTGCGTCCAGGTCGCCCTCATCGGCGGAGACTTTACAGCCGCCCTGATGCAGGCTCGGATCGCCGCGTAAACGCCAGCCGTGCAGGCTTAACGTCGCACCCAGCATATCTTCCACTCGTTGTAAGTCGTCAGGGTGAACGCGCAGCTGCGGCTTACCGCTGAATAAAGGTTCCTGCTGTAGCAGCCCCTGGATTTGTTTAATGAGCGCGGAGTTATCAATACCCTGCGTATGGCCGATGACCTGGCGGGCCGCCTCCAGCGCCATTTGCATCAGGCGCGAGGCGATGACGCTGTCGAGCGCATCGAGAGTGTGCTGAAACTCGCTGACAAGCTGCTGCATGCGAGCGTGAACGGGAGCCTGCTGCTGTTTGGCCTCATTGATACCCTGTTCAATTCCTTGTTGAAAGCCGGCTTTGCGGCCCTCTTCAAGGCCAGCAGTGTGGCCTGCGGCGTAACCGTCTTTATGACCTTGTTCGTGCGCCTGCATCTGCATCATCGCCAGCGTTTGCTGTAAATCCGGCTCGCTTTCTGCCTGCGGCTCTTCTGACGAAATATCCTGCGGCATCAGGCTTTCAAACACCGGGCTGGAAGCGGGCATCAGATCGTCCGGCGTCCAGATTTTCCAGGGCAGCGACTCAGACATAGGTATCCTCGCTGGTGCCAATCACCATCTCGCCGGTTTCGGCCAGACGACGAACAATAAGCAGGATGGCTTTCTGTTCGTTCTCCACCTGAGACAGACGAACCGGGCCACGGTTGGAGAGGTCGTCGCGCAGGATGTCGGCCGCACGCTGCGACATATTGCGCAGGAACTTCTCGCGCAGCGGCTGTTCTGCACCTTTGAGGGCAATCAGCAGCGACTCGGATTCCACTTCCTGCAGCAGGCGCTGGATGCTGCGATCGTCCACTTCGACGAGGTTTTCGAACAGGAACATCTCGTCGATAATTTTCTGTGCCAGCTCGCCGTCGAAATCGCGAACGGCGGTAATAACCGCTTCTTCCTGCTGCGTTTTCATCAGGTTGATAATTTCGGCTGCCGTTCTTACGCCGCCCATTTTGCTGCGCTTGAGGTTCTGGCCGTCGAGCAGGTTGTTGAGCACCTCGGTCAACTCCGCCAGCGCCGCAGGCTGTACGCCGCCGAAGGTGGCAATACGCAGCATAACGTCGTGGCGCAGACGCTCGTCGAACAGCGCCAGAATGTCGGCTGCCTGAGCGCGTTTGAGGTGCACAAGAATGGTGGCGATGATCTGCGGGTGCTCGTCGCGAATAAGATCCGCCGCGCTCTGCGGTTCCATAAAGTTGAGCGTTTCCATGCCCGACGTGGTTTCCCGCGTTTCGAGAATATCTTCAAGCAGGCTTGACGCACGCTCTTCGCCCAGCGCTTTAACCAGCACCGAACGCAGATAATCGTTGGCGTTAACGCTAAGAGCTGCGAACTGCTCCGCCTCCTGCTCAAACTCAGCCAGCACGTCGGTCAACTGCTTATTGGAGATCTGGCGGATGTTCGCCATTGCAGCACTTACGTGCTGCACTTCTCGTGGGCTGAGGTGCTTGAACACTTCAGCCGCGCGGTCTTCGCCAATAGTCATTAACAGAATGGCGCTCTTTTCTGTTCCGGTAATACTCATAATTCGGTACTCATCCATTGGCGGATAACCAGCGCAACGACGCGCGGATCGTTATCAGACATATCGCGGATACGCTGGCTCATCACTTCGGCGCTCAGGCGCTGGTTCGCTTTACGCTGTTGCTGCTGTTCATCTTTGCTAAGGCGAACGGAGACGGCTTCATCTTCTTCTTCGCGCTGTTTCTGCGCTTCAGTTTGTGCTTTCAGAATTTCAGTTTTGCGCTGCAGCTGTGGGCGGATAGCTTTACGCCACAGCAGCCAGGCGACAATCAGCACCACTAACCAACGACCGGCGGAGAGCAGCAGATCGAAGAAGAATTGCTGTTGCCAGAACGGCAGTTCACCACTGGTTTCTTCGCTTGCGGTAAACGGCGAGTTCACCACGTTGAGCGTATCGCCACGCTTCTCTGAATAGCCCATCGCTTCACGCGTCAGGTCTTCAATTTGCTTGAGCTGATCGTTGGTCAGCGGTAGCGGCTTGCCGTCGGCCAACTGGCGGTAATTCACCACCACCGCAACGGAGAGACGCTGAATATCGCCAACGTTAAGTTTGGTATGACGGATGGTGCGGTCGACTTCGTAGTTGGTCGTCTCGTTACGCTGGGTATTGCTGGAGCCCGTCTGCGCGGTGGACGACGTGGACTGAGTCTGGCCAGCGTTAGCCTGGTTTGTCTGGTTCGGCTGCGCAGGGGTGGCTATCGGCGCGTTGTTTGGCGGCGCAGGCTGGTTGGACAGCGCGCCCGGCACGCCGCCTGGGTTGCGGCCGTTAACCTGCTCGCTCTGATTTAACTGACGTGAACGAATCGCGGTCTGCGACGGATCGGCATTCGGATGGTACTGCTCTTCGGTTTGTTCTTTATTAGCGAAATCGATCTGCGCGGTAACCTGAGCATGCACGTTGCCGTTGCCGACGATAGGGCCAAGAATGGATTCGATCCGACGCTGATAACGGTTCTCTACATCAGCGGAGTATTTAAGCTGCGCGTCATTGAGGTCGCGCCCGGCAGTGTTGGACTGCGTCAGTAAATGGCCGCCCTGATCCACAAGCGTAACGTTACCCGGCGGCAGACCCGCTACGGCACTGGAAACCATATGCACGACGGCGCTGATCTGCCCTTCGTCAAGGGCGCGTCCCGGTTGCAGGCTCAGCGTAACGGAGGCGGAAGGGGATTTTTGTTCACGAACAAATAAAGAAGGTTTCGGCATGGCGAGGTGCACACGAGCGCTTTTCACCGGGCCGAGCGTTTCGATGGTGCGCGCCAGTTCACCTTCCAGCGCACGCTGATAGTTCACCTGCTCGCTGAACTGGCTGATACCAAACTTTTCTTTATCCAGCAGTTCAAAGCCTACCGCGCCACCTTTTGGCAATCCTTGCTGGGCAAGGCGTAAACGCAGGTCGTAAACTTTATCAGCGGGGACTTCTATCGCGCTGCCGTTATCGGAATAGCGATAAGGGATATTCATCTGCGTCAGCTGAGTGACGATCGCGCCCCCATCCTGATCGGCCAGATTGCTGTACAGCACTTTATAGTCAGGCTGCTTCGCCCATAAAGTTAAGGCTACGATAATAGCTATAGCCGCAGCGCCCGCGATGATTAGAGGGATTTTAGGGTTTGCGCGGAGACGGGTGAGCCATTCCTGAGCTTTATTCGGCGATGTTTGTGCCTGGGCCGCAGCAGTCATTGCGCACCCCGCGGCTTAGCATAGAGAGAATAATTCGTATAAAGAGTGAACAAAACGAGCTCCCGGGTCGACAAACACGACAAAAGTTCCAGATAGATGGCGCAGTCATTATTTTCTTTTCGGAAATTTTCGATGGCCGAATTAGCTCTATTTTTTGCGCCTATTTAACGCCTTTATCCTATTGACAAGATGCTAATCTTGCCGCGTTCAATAAAACCGGGGCAGGAAAATGGCAATTCAGGGGATTGAAGGGGTTATTCAGCAGCTGCAGGC
>DALYUA010000033.1:0-14489 GCA_031993245.1 Buttiauxella sp.
CCTCGCCTTCGCTCTATTTTGATTATCACCATCACCGCAAAATCAGCGAGGATTTCCGCCCGGTGCGCTTCGCAAACGAATTTGCGCGCAGCAAGGCCGCCAGCGAAGAAGTTATTCAGCTTCTGGCGCAGGCCAACCCGCATACCCACTTTACGATTCTGCGTCCGCAAAGCCTGTTCGGGCCTCACGATAAAGTGTTCTTCCCGCGCCTGGTACAGATGATGCGTCACTACGGCAGTATTTTACTGCCGCGCGGCGGTGATGCGCTGGTTGATATGACCTACCTGGAAAACGCCGTCCATGCCATGTGGCTGGCCTCTGAGCGTAACGAACTGACTTCCGGTCGCGCCTATAACATCACTAATATGGAAGCGCGCCCGCTACGCACCATCGTGCAGAAGCTGATTGACGATCTGGAGATCAAGTGCCGCATCCGCTCCGTACCCTATCCGATGCTGGATATGATTGCCCGCGGCATGGAAAAGTTTGGCAACAAAGCCGCCAGAGAACCGGCGCTGACGCACTATGGCGTATCGAAGCTGAATTTTGATTTGACGCTGGATACCTCGCGTGCCGAAAACGAGCTGGGCTATCAGCCTATTGTCACGCTTGATGAAGGGATTCGCCGTACCGCGCTCTGGCTGAAAGACCACGGTACGCTGCATCGTTAATTATCCCTGGCCGTATTTCTCCAGCAGCGCTTGCGCTATCGCCTGGGTTTGCGCATCCGCCACGCCGTTATACAGCGCCGGGCGGAAGTGCATCTGGAAGGCGCTTATCACCCGCCGCTGCCCGGCCTCCGTCATGCCCGCCTCAACCTGATAGCCATAGCGCGACAGCAAATCCAGCAGGCTTGCGGTATCCACCGGCGCATAGGGATCGCGTCCGTTCAGATAAAACACCACACGTGCTTCATCTGGCCAGGCGCCAATCCCTTTTTGCGCCAGTTGCTGCCAGGGGAAAAGCGGACCGGGATCGACTTTGCGCTGCGGAGCAATATCACCGTGAGCGACAACGTTCTGCGGCGCAATGTGATAACGCCCGATAATCTCTTTCGCGAGCTTTACCAGCACATCGATTTGCGAAGCGTTAAACGGGTAAAACTGCTTCATATCGCCCTGACGGCTGTAGCCCTGATTTTCAAGCTCGATGCCGATGGAAGTGTCGTTGATGCGGGTAGCGCCGCGCCAGAAGCTTACTCCCGCATGCCAGGCCAGTTCACTTTCCGGCACCAGTTGCCAGATAACCGGTTTACCTCCTGACTGCGGCGGATTATCAGGGATGAGGTAATGCGAGCTGACGTTTTTGTCCGTTAGCGTCGCAAGCGAGCCGTGAAAATCATCGGCGGTATAGTGAATAACCAGCACTTTTACGCGCGGATATGCCGCCTGCGCCTGGCGGCGGGTATCAATTTTATAGCTACCCTTATCGATAATCCCTTTCTCGCTGGCACAGCCCGCCAGCAACATGGCGATAATTAAGGCGGCAAGACGAGCTTTCATCGACGGGTTTTCACCGCCGTACCCGTTACGCTCACCATCAGCATGCTGCCTTCTTTGCCTACGGTTTCGTAATCGATATCAATGCCCACAACGGCATTCGCGCCCAGGCTCTCCGCCTGTTCCTGTAACTCTTTAAAGGCGATTTCACGTGCTTTACGCAACTCCTTTTCATAAGCCCCTGAACGGCCACCGACGATATCGCGCACGCCCGCAAAAAAATCACGGAAAATATTAGCGCCCAGGATAGCTTCCCCGGTCACCACGCCACAGTATTCAGTGATGCTCTGCCCTTCAAGCGTCGGTGTAGTGGTAAATTGCATTGGTTTCTCCTCTCCTGGATCAATATCTTAGCGTGCTGCGCGTCACGCATTTTGACAGCGATACGCTATGCTAAGGTAGTCCTCCTGAGAAAATAAGGAAATAAAAATGCGCAGCTCAGTTTTGGCTCTTCTTCCGTGCGCCATGCTCCTCACGGCCTGTACGACCAGCGTTAATCCAGCTTTTAAAGATATTGGCACCCGCAGCGGCCCGTGCATCGAAGGCGGCCCGGATAGCGTGGCGCAACAGTTTTATGACTATCAGATAGCCCACAAATCTATGGGTACCAGCGGACTAACCGGCTTGCGTCCTTACCTTAGCGATTCGCTCTCGCAGCAGTTACAAAAGGCCAGCAGCTCGCCGAACGCACAGAACGCTTTTATGCGCGGAGACATCTTCTCCAGTAACGCTAACGGCGTAGACAAAGCAGAGGTGGCGTCTGCGTCAACCATTCCGAATACCGATGCGCGAAACATTCCGCTGCGCGTACGGCTCACCAAAGGCAGCCAAAGCTGGCTGGATGAAGTGCTGATGATTCGCGAAGGGCAATGCTGGGCGGTTGACGACGTTCGCTATCTCGGCGCCAGCAATCATGCGCCTTCCGGCAGCCTGCGTCAGGCCATTGAAACCAACTAGCCGTTGATTATGCGCATTCCCGGCGGGGTGAAACCTATAACCTGTATATCTAGTCTGGAATTCTCCTGTAACTCCGACATTTATTCCTGGTTACACCTCGCCACGTTACTTTGTGCTACTTTCAGTTATGAAAGCGGGTTGTTTTTAAGTTTTAACGCACAAAGATTGCATAACTATTCTGTTAAAGGTAATCTTTGCGGCCTCAATTGCTACGTAACCGCAACGAATGAGTATTCAACTAAACGGCATTAATTGCTTTTACGGCGCGCATCAGGCGCTGTTCGATATCACCCTTGAGTGCCCGCATGGCGAAACGCTGGTGCTGCTTGGTCCAAGTGGTGCGGGCAAAAGCTCGCTGCTGCGCGTACTCAATCTGCTTGAAATGCCTCAATCCGGGCAGCTCAATATTGCGGGCAATCACTTTGACTTCACCAAAGCGCCCGGCGAAAAAGCTATCCGTGAGCTGCGTCAGAACGTGGGCATGGTGTTTCAGCAATACAATCTCTGGCCGCATCTGACCGTGCTGCAAAACCTGATTGAAGCGCCCTGCCGCGTCTTAGGTTTAAGCAAGGACGATGTCCGTGCGCGCGCAGATAAGCTGCTCGAACGCCTGCGCCTCAAACCTTATATGGACCGCTATCCCCTGCACCTTTCAGGTGGTCAGCAGCAGCGCGTGGCCATTGCCCGTGCGCTGATGATGGAGCCGCAGATCCTGCTGTTTGATGAGCCAACCGCCGCGCTGGATCCAGAGATTACCGCGCAGATCGTCAGCATTATTCGCGAACTGGCAGAAACCAACATTACCCAGGTCATAGTGACTCACGAAGTGGAAGTGGCGCGTAAAACCGCCAGCCGCGTGGTCTACATGGAAAACGGCCATATTGTTGAACAAGGTACGGCGAGTTGCTTTACCAACCCGCAGACCGACGCGTTTAAATTCTATTTATCTCACTGATATTGAACGGGAAAATGACAATGAAAAAAGTTCTGCTTGCCACATTGCTCGCCGGTTTGAGCCTCTCTGCCACGGCTGCACAAACGATTCGTTTTGCTACGGAAGCCTCTTACCCTCCGTTTGAATCCATGGACGCCGGCAACAAAATCGTTGGTTTCGATGTCGATTTGGCAAACGCGCTGTGTAAAGAGATCGATGCGACCTGCACCTTCTCCAACCAGTCTTTCGATAGCCTGATCCCAGGCCTTAAGTTCCGCCGTATCGACGCGGTAATGGCCGGTATGGACATCACGCCGGAGCGTGAAAAACAAGTTCTGTTCAGCAAGCCGTACTACGACAACTCTGCCCTTTTCATTGGTCAGAAAGGCAAAGCTGCTGATATTACCGCGCTGAAAGGCAAAAAAGTCGGCGTGCAGAACGGCACCACGCACCAGAAATTCATCATGGATAAGCATCCGGAAATTACCACAGTTCCTTACGACAGCTACCAGAATGCGAAGCTGGATCTGCAAAATGGTCGTATCGACGCGGTGTTCGGTGATACGGCTGTGGTAACCGAGTGGCTGAAAGCCGAGCCAAAACTGGCGGCAATCGGCGACAAAGTGACCGATAAAGACTACTTCGGCACCGGGCTGGGCATCGCGGTTCGTCAGGGCAATACTGACCTGCAGGCGAAGTTCAACACCGCGCTCGATAAAGTGAAAAAGGATGGGACCTACCAGACCATCTACGAAAAATGGTTTCAGAAGTAAGCCACACTGAATGAACGAAATGTTTCCTTTAGCAAGCGCCGCCGGGATGACCGTCGGCCTTGCCGTTTGTGCTCTGGTCATCGGCCTTGCGTTGGCGATGCTCTTCGCTGTCTGGGAGTCCGCAAGATGGCGCCCGGTAGCCTGGGCTGGCTCAGCGCTGGTGACTCTGCTGCGCGGCCTGCCTGAAATTCTGGTCGTGCTCTTTATCTACTTCGGCTCATCTCAGCTACTGCTTACCTTGTCTGATGGCTTTACCCTGCATCTTGGGTTTGCGCAGATCCCGGTGCAGATGCAAATTGAGAACTTCGACGTCAGCCCGTTCCTGTGCGGCGTGATTGCGCTGTCTCTGCTTTATTCCGCTTACGCTTCGCAAACGCTGCGCGGCGCGCTGAAAGCCGTGCCCGTTGGGCAGTGGGAATCGGGCCAGGCGCTGGGCCTGTCGAAAGTAGCTATTTTCTTCCGGCTGATAATGCCGCAGATGTGGCGTCATGCGCTGCCGGGGCTGGGCAACCAGTGGCTGGTGCTGCTGAAAGATACCGCCCTGGTGTCGCTTATCAGCGTGAACGACTTGATGCTGCAGACCAGGAGCATCGCCACCCGCACCCAGGAGCCGTTTACCTGGTACGTTATTGCCGCCGCGATTTATCTGGTGATTACGCTTGTGAGCCAGTACATCCTCAAACGTATCGACAGGCGCGCCACGCGCTTTGAGCGGAGGCCTGGCTGATGCTTGAATATTTACCGCAGTTGCTCAAAGGCCTGCACACCAGCCTGACGCTGACCGCAGCATCTATCGTCGTGGCGCTGCTTTTATCGCTGCTCTTCACCATCATCCTGACGTTAAAGACGCCAGTGCTGGTGTACATCGTTCGCGCCTACATTACGCTGTTCACCGGCACGCCGCTGCTGGTGCAAATCTTCCTGATTTACTACGGCCCGGGCCAGTTCCCGTCGATTCAGAACTACCCGGCGCTCTGGCACCTGCTCTCTGAGCCGTGGCTGTGCGCGCTGATTGCGCTTTCTCTGAACAGCGCCGCGTACACCACGCAGCTCTTCTACGGTGCTATCCGCGCAATCCCGGAAGGCCAATGGCAATCCTGCGGCGCGCTGGGCATGAGCAAAAAAGATACGCTGGCCATTCTGCTGCCGTATGCATTTAAACGCGCCCTGTCGTCTTATTCCAACGAAGTGGTGCTGGTGTTCAAGAGCACCTCTCTGGCCTACACCATCACGCTGATGGAGGTTATGGGCTACGGGCAACTGCTGTACGGGCGCACCTATGATGTGATGGTGTTTGGCGCTGCGGGTCTGGTTTATCTGGTGGTCAACGGCTGTTTAACGCTGCTGATGCGTCTGATAGAGCGTCGTGCACTGGCATTTGAACGCCGGAACTAACAGGCCAACTAAGGCGGGGGAATCCCCGCCTTTTTTGTATTCACTAAAATATAATTATACGTTTTTATTGAATATAAATTCATTAACTGGCAAGGTTATTCGACGTCGGGAAACGACGATTACAGAATAAACACGACAGACGGGAGCCCCACATGAAGAAGTTACTTTTAGCCGCTATTCTCGCTACAGCCGCATTCAGCGCCACCGCAGCAGATAAGATCAACTTTGGTTCTTCGGCAACCTATCCGCCTTTTGAATCTCTTGATGCCAGCAATCAGATCGTCGGTTTTGATATCGATCTTGCTAAGGCTTTATGCAAACATATGCAGGCAGACTGTACCTTTACCAACCACGCATTTGACAGCCTGATCCCGTCTTTGAAATTCCGTAAATACGATGCGGTGATCTCCGGAATGGATATCACGCCGGAACGCAGCAAACAGGTCGCGTTCACCAGTCCGTACTATGCAAACTCAGCCGTAGTCATCGCTAAGAAAGGGGCCTTTAAGTCTCTGGAGGATCTAAAAGGTAAACGCATCGGTATGGAAAATGGCACCACGCACCAGAAATACCTGCAGGATAAGCATCCGGAAATTAAAACGGTTTCTTACGACAGCTATCAGAACGCGATTATTGACCTGAAAAATGGCCGTATTGATGGGGTATTTGGCGATACGGCGGTGGTGAACGAATGGCTGAAAACCAATCCGCAGCTTGGCACGGTGGGCGAGCACGTCACCGACCCGCAATACTTCGGCACCGGACTTGGCATTGCGGTACGCCCGGAAAATAAGGCGTTGCTGAAAAAGCTTAACGACGCGCTGGCGGCTATTAAAGCTGACGGCACTTACCAGAAAATCAGCGATAAATGGTTCCCGCAGTAAGTGCTTTCGAAGATGGCGGATGGCGCAAGTTTATCCGCCCTACCCTTTAATCTGCTCTGATCAGCAAAGCCAGCACTTCGTAATGCGCCGTATGCGGGAACATATCAAATAGCTGTACCCGCTCAACCCGATAGCCCGACAGGGACGAGATATCCCGCGCCATGGTCTGCGCGTTGCAGCTTGAATAAATAATATATTCTGGCGCGACGCCATTCAGGTAATAGCACAGCGCCTGACCGATGCCGCGTCTTGGTGGGTTCACCAGCACCAGGTCGGGAATCTCCTGCTGGTCGGTGGCAAACTGCGTGGAATCCAGCGCCTGGAAGTGTATATCTGTCAGCCCCAGTTTTTCCGCCGACTGGCGCGCGCTGGCGATAGCCTCCGGCGCAATCTCAATACCGGTTAGCTTCATATCCGGGGTCGCACAGTGCAGGCCAAACCCGCCTACTCCGCAGAATAAATCCCACATATGCTTAACCGGCAGCGCCCTCACCCACTCGCGCGCGCTTGCATAAAGCGAGGCTGCAACCACCGGGTTAGTCTGGAAGAAGCTTTGCGGACGAATATACAGCGGCACGCCGTTAAGCTGTTCTTCCAGCGCGCGCTGTTCGGTCAGCGGTATCTCCTGCTCCCCTTCCATAATGGCCATATGAACAGGCTGAATATTAGCGGAGATAACTTTCAGCTGCGGCAGCTGCTGTTGCAACCAGGGCAAAGCCGCACGAAGCTGTTCGAGCTTGCTAACCGAACGCAGCACAAAGCGCAGCATCAGCCCGCCATCAAGCCGGCTTTCGGTCAGCAGCAGATATTTCAGCTCGCCCCGTTTACGCGCCACGTTATAGGGCGTTAAACCGGCGCGTGCGATAAAGGGTTTCAGCGTTGCAAAAACAGCCTGGAAAGATGCCGGGTACAGCGGACAATCGGTTAAATCTTCGGGGGAGCCGTCGCGGTGCAGCATGCCCAACAGCGGTTTTTCCACGCTGCCGCTGACCACCATTTTGGCTTTATTACGAAACGCCTGTTCAGGACCGCTGACCGGCGCGCGCCACTCTTTTACCGCAACGTCGCCCAGCAGCCGGCGCAGGTCGTTCATTTTAGCGGTGAGTTGATCGGAGACGGGCTGTTCAATCCACTGACAGGAGCGGCAACGGCCAGCATCATAGAGCGCGCAATGCATAGTAAAACCCTGAAATAAGACGAGGGCGCAGATTGTATCACCGCGCGCTTACTGAAGTTTGAAAAAAAGCCTGCTGCGTGAGGGGGCAAAAAGCAGAAACAGCACCAGCAAATCCGGCAGTTTCTGCGTTATCAGGGAGCGGAAGATCTCATGTTTCGACTCGCCGGGAATGCTGAACAGCTCAGGATATCCCCAGCCCAGTGAAGCCGCCCACAGATAGCTCACCGCAATGACCTGCGTGGCGAGAAAGACCCAGCGCCCCCATGTCTTTCCTTTCAGAATGACAAACGCACAGCGCACTTCGACACACAGCATGACCAGGCTGCCGAGAAAAATCAGCGTCAGGCTCCAGGTTTGTACGCTGCGGTGGACAAAATCCATCATCCCCCGAACGCCGAGCAGATTAAGCAGCATCAGCAAATCCAGACAGCGGGTTGTCAGAATAGCGATGGCCGCCACCGCAACAAGCGTGGGGACGTTTAATTTAGCCTGATGAGTACGTCGTTTCCTGAAAATTTGCACACCTCGCGTTCCATACGGCACAGTGCCGCGTCAGGCGCGGCACTGGAGGTAACAATAATTGCAGATTTTAAGCGTTTCAGCCACGCCTTGCACGTTGGATATCGCGCAGTCGCTGCTTTTCTGCCCGCGCCATAAACCACCACGCAATCAGCCCGATAATACCCACTACGCCAAGAATGATAGACGCCAGGGCGTTAATTTCCGGATTTACCCCCATTCGCACGCTTGAGAATACCAGCATCGGCAGGGTTGTGGCGCCAGGTCCCGAGACGAAGCTCGCAATCACCAGGTCATCAAGCGACAGCGTAAAGGCCAGCAGCCAGCCGGAAATAATCGCCGGAGCAATCATCGGCACCGTTATCACAAAAAAAACTTTCAGCGGCGTCGCACCAAGGTCCATCGCAGCTTCTTCGATGGAGCGATCAAGCTCTCTGAGACGGGAGCTTATCACCACCGAAACATAGGCGGTACAGAACGTGACGTGTGCAAGCCAGATGGTCAGCATGCCTCGGTCGCTCGGCCAGCCAATAGCATGTCCCAGCGCGACAAACAGCAGCAGCAGCGACAGGCCAGTGATAACATCCGGCATAACCAGCGGTGCGGTCAGCATAAATGCGAAACCCGTTGAGCCACGGAAAGCGCCAAAGCGCACCATCACCACCGCCGCAATCGTCCCCAGCACAACGGCCATGGTTGCCGCCGCGGCCGCAATCGTCAGGCTCAGGCCCACCGCGCTCATCATGGCGGAATCATGGAACAGCTCCACATACCAGCGTGTTGACCAGCCCGCCCAGACCGTTACCAGTTTTGAACTGTTGAAGGAGTAAATCACCAGCATCAGCATCGGCGCATAGAGGAAGGTAAAGCCGATAACCAGAATGGCAATCCGCCACGGAGAACGCACTACCGGTAAGTTGTTCATGCGTGGTCCTCCGCCATTTTGTTCTGATACTTGTGGAACCACATAATGGGCACAATCAGCAGAAGCAGCATGACGATGGCGACGCTTGAGGCCACCGGCCAGTCGCGGTTATTAAAGAACTCCTGCCACAGCACACGGCCAATCATAATGCTGTCCGGCCCGCCGAGCAGTTCAGGAATGACAAATTCCCCTACCGCCGGGATAAACACCAGCATAGATCCGGCGATAATCCCACCCTTGGTCAGCGGCACAATTACGCTGAAGAACGTTTTCAGCGGACGCGCGCCCAGGTCCAGCGAGGCTTCCACCAGCGAGTAATCAATTCGCGTCAGCGCGGTATAGATCGGCAGCACCATAAACGGCAGATAGGCGTACACAATGCCGATGTATACGGCCAGATTGGTATGCAAAATTGTCAGCGGCTGGTCGATAACACCCAGCCACATCAGCACGTTATTGAGCACACCGTTATTTTTAAGAATACCCATCCACGCATAGACGCGGATCAAAAATGATGTCCACGACGGCAGGATCACCAGCAGCAGCAAAATATTGCGTGTCGATGGCTTGCTGTGCGCCACCGCCCATGCGAGGGGATAGCCAATCGCCAGACAGCACAGGGTGGAAACCGCGGCAATCTGCAACGACTGTAAATACGCTTCCGCATAAAGCGGATCGTCGGTGAGCTGAAAGTAGTTAGCAAAATTCAGCGCTACCGAAAGCTGATCCTCCGTCCACGTCATCAAATCTGTATACGGCGGGATCGCGCGTGCCATTTCCGCAAAGCTGATCTTAAAGACGATCAGGAACGGCAGCATAAACAGCAGGATCAACCACAAATACGGCAGAGCAATCACCAGCTTACGACCATGCGCCATTTGCATACGTGCAAGCCACGAGGTAAAGCCGCCTGCTGGTTGATTCGCCGGGCGTTCAGTTAATGTACTCATTGCGCCCCCTTAAACCGTCAGAACCACACAACTGTCCGTATCCCAGCAAAGGCGGACTTCATCACCCCAGGTGGGGGCGCCTTTACGGAAACGCTGATCGTTTTGCATCTGCGCGCTGATCATCTGCCCGCTCTTGAGACGTACATGGTAAATGGAGAGATCGCCCAGATAAGCGATATGCACCACTTCGCCAACCGCAAAATTGAAGCCGTCGGCAGGCGGCTGGTCGCAGAGCATGACCTTCTCCGGGCGCAGCGCAACGTATACCGGCACGCCATCAACAACCGAGGCGTCAGGGTCCACTTTCAGCGGATGGACAAGCCCCGGGCTGTCGATTACCAGACCGTCTTCTTCACGCGCTTTCAATAGCCCTTCGAACACGTTAACGGAGCCGATAAACTCAGCGCTGTAGCGGGTAGTCGGGTGCTCATAAATCTCTTCCGGCTCGCCAATTTGCACAAACTTGCCGCGGTTCATAATGGCGATGCGCCCCGCCATGGTCATCGCTTCTTCCTGATCGTGCGTCACCATCACGCAGGTCACGCCGACTCGCTCAAGGATATCTACTACCTCAAGCTGCATACGGTCGCGCAGTTTTTTATCCAGCGCGCCCATTGGCTCATCGAGCAGCAGCAGCTTCGGTCGTTTTGCCAGGCTTCTCGCCAGAGCAACACGCTGGCGCTGGCCGCCGGAAAGCTGGTGCGGCTTACGTTTAGCAAACTCCTGCATGTGCACCAGCGCCAGCATTTCCTGCACGCGCTGGGTAATTTCCGCTTTAGGTAGCTTGTCCTGCTTAAGCCCGAAGGCAATGTTCTGCTCAACCGTCATATGCGGGAAAAGCGCGTACGACTGGAACATCATGTTGATTGGGCGCTGGTAAGGAGGAACATGAGAAAGATCCACCCCATCGAGCACGATCTGCCCGGTGCTTGGCGGCTCAAAACCTGCCAGCATACGTAACAGCGTCGATTTTCCGCAGCCGGAAGGCCCGAGCAGAGCAAAAATTTCGCCTTTATAAATAGTGAGGCTGACGTCATCCACGGCGTGTTGCCCGTCGAAGGATTTAGTCAGGTTGCGGATCTCCAGCAGCGGTGTCAGCGCCTTACGAATTTTCGCTTGCGGGCGGGGGGTAGCGTCGTTCAATTATGTTGCTCTCCGGCAAAAACATATAAGGGTATGGCCCGGTCGCCATACTAATGACGCGACGCAGGCCAAAGGCCCGCGTCCGTATTGGGGCAATCGCACCATCTGGGTGCAACGCCCCGTTGCAAACCTTGCTAAGTGGCTAACAGGTTTGCTTATTTCCCAGTTTTAACTTTAGTCCATGCGCGGGTGATCACACGGTCAACTTTTGGCGACAACACCTTTTGTGTGAAAAGCTTCGCACGAACATCGGCCGGTGGATAAATCCCCGGATTATCGCGTACTTCAGCGTTCAGCAGCGGCGTGGCTTCTTTGTTAGCGTTAGCGTAATAAACGTGGTTGCTGATGTTTGCCACCACATCCGGCTTCATCAAATAGTTAAGGAACTGATAAGCCTCATCCTGATTTTTTGCATCTTTTGGCATAGCAAACATATCGAAGTACACCATCGCCCCTTCTTTAGGGATGGTGTAAGCAATGTTCACGCCATTTTTTGCTTCCTTAGCGCGGTTGGCCGCCTGAAGAATATCGCCAGACCAGCCGATTGCCACGCAGATGTCGCCGTTTGCCAGATCGTTGATGTACTGGGATGAGTGGAAGTAACGAATGGAGGGGCGCAGCTTCATCAGCAGATCGTTAGCCGCTCCGGTGTAATCCTTCGGATTGGAACTGTTAGGATCTTTGCCAAGATAGTGCAGTACGCTGGCGTAAACTTCGCTCGGCGCATCCAGGAATGAAACGCCGCAGCTTTTGAGTTTTTCAAGATTTTCCGGCTTAAAAATCAGATCCCAGCTATCTACCGGCGCATCTTTACCCAGCGCGGCTTTCACCTTCTCGACGTTATAGCCGATACCGGTCGTCACCATCATGTACGGGATGCCGTATTTATTATCGTGGTCATTTTGCGCCACCAGCTTGAGCATTTCCGGATCGAGATTTTTATAATTTGGCAGTTTGCTTTTATCAAGCGGCTGGAAAATACCAGCCTGAGCCTGGCGCTCCAGGAACTGAGAAGAAGGAACTACGAGATCGTAACCGGTGCTGCCGGCCATTAATTTTCCTTCGAGTACTTCGTTAGAATCGAAAACGTCGTAGACCACTTTAATGCCGGTCTCTTTTGTGAAGTTTTCCAGCGTGTCCGGCGCAATATAATCAGACCAGTTATAGACGTGCAGCGTCTTTTGTTCTGCCGCGAGCGTGCTGGCAGACACCGCCATCAGCGCACCCGCAACCAAAGCCGACAACCATTTTTTACGTTGGGCGAACATATCTCATTCCTTCTGAATAAAGGGTAAAACCTCGCGGTCGCGAGCTTAATTTACTCAATACGGCTTACAGGCGTGAAGTTCTCACATTCGAGACATGCAAGAATCATGCATCTCTATTCAGTCTGCAGTGAAAAAAAACAGAATTTTTCTGCAAACGTTGCACGCTTTTGGCAGCCCCGCAAGAATAACTGTAGCCAGGGTTGGCGAACAGAGCGCAGGGAAAAAAACGCCTTTTATCAATTTTTTAAGGATATCTGCTCTACGGGATCGGCCTGAGAAGGCGTCAGGGGAGAGAATAATGCTAGCTGAAAGGGATTAATGCAGAATAAAAATACGCAGAACGCAGCGAACCTGAGAGCCACTGCGCCTGATTATGCCACCGTTAGTGGAGAAAGTGAGTTTGAACAGTTGAACCAACCGGCTCTTCTTCTTCAGAGATATAAAGCAGCTGGTTTGCGCAGGCTTCAAGAATGACCATAGAGATCTGCTCTTCGCTCTGTTTTACGAATGCGGCAAACTGTTCACGAGTGATCCCAACCGACACCTGTAGCGACTGACAGACCACAAGCTTCGGCAGATTATCATCCTGCACGTCGAGAAACGCTTTTACGGTAAGCGAGCTTGCATTAATCGAAGAGAGATCGGCGGCCAGCGGCAGCAAAGCGGAAGGTTTTACTTCAGCAAGCGCTGAAAACAGGACGATATTATCAACCAGATCGATTTTGGCATCGTAAACACCCTCGAAATTCTGCATATGCGGCAGATGCAGCGCCTGGCAGGTATCGCACTCGAAAATAGTCACGCCAGTTTCATCCAGCCAGCGGCGTAAAGTGTCCAGCGTCGGGACAACGAGTGAATCCATAAATGCAGATGCCTCTTAAAGATGGTGAAAGTCGCGCCATAGCTTACGCAAAAATGACGCGTCATACTATGTTTATGCACCCGGTCAGACGGTGTTTATATAACCGGCTGACGCTTATCCGCCGGTTTTCAGGCTAAAGCCAGGCTGCGCCTGTTGCTCTATCCATTCGATCATCAGCGTAGCTATATCGATACCGCTTGTTTTTTCAATGCCTTCCAGCCCCGGCGAAGCATTGACCTCCATAACCAACGGGCCACGGTTGGCGCGCAAAATATCCACCCCTGCGACATCAAGCCCTAAAGTTGCCGCCGCCTGCAGAGCGATTTCGCCTTCACGCTCGGTAATGGTGACCGGGTTTGCCTGCCCGCCGCGATGCAAGTTCGAGCGGAAATCGCCGGGTTTCGCCTGCCTTTCAATAGCGGCGACAACTTTATTCCCTACCACCAGACAGCGAATATCCGCGCCCTGCGCTTCTTTAATGTATTCCTGCACCAGAATATGCGCGTTCAGGCCGCGAAACGCATCAATAACGCTTTCTGCCGCCTGCCGTGTTTCCGCCAGCACCACGCCGATCCCCTGCGTGCCTTCCACCAGCTTCACCACCAGCGGCGCGCCACCTACCATATCGATAAGATCGCTGGTGTCATCCGGGGAATGGGCAAAACCGGTCACGGGTAAATCAATCCCCTGACGAGCCAGCAATTGTAACGAACGGAGTTTGTCGCGCGCTCTTGTGATGGCGACGGACTCGTTAAGCGGATAGCTGCCCAGTAGCTCAAACTGACGCAGCACTGCCGTACCGTAAAAGGTAATGGCCGAGCCGATACGCGGGATCACCGCATCATAATGGGGAAGCTGACGACCCTTGTAATGCACCGATGGCGCCGCCGGGTTGATGTTCATATAGCATGACAGCGGATCGATAATTTCCACCGCGTGGCCGCGGCGCATCGCCGCCTCACGCAGGCGTTTACATGAATAAAGCGTACCATCCCGGGACAAAATGGCGATTTTCACCCTGCACCTCTGCGCAACGATAACAAAGCGCGCCTATCATATCACTGCGTCACGCTTTCAACGAAGGGGCAACGTATCCGGCGATTTTTTCAGCGCGTCAATTAACTGCCGGGTGGTCGTGGTGAGCTGGCCGGGATTGTACACGGCGTACAGATCCGCAGGGATTACTTTTGTCGGCGGGTGGAA
>DALYUA010000034.1:0-14064 GCA_031993245.1 Buttiauxella sp.
GCCCGCTGGCTCGCTGAATCAAGTTACCGGTGGTGCCTGTTGCGTATAAGATATGCGTTGCCAGCGATGAACGATGACGTTCAACCCACTTCAGCAGCGCTTCTTTACAGTGATCGTGCGCCACCAGCGCAATGTGTTTTTTAGCCGCGAGGGTGCGGATGGTTGATTCCATGGAGAAAACCCCGGTTGATTAGCATTGGCTACAGCTTACTGGAAGGCGCTGCTGCTGCAAGAGCAGGCGGTAAAAATGTGCTTAAAAGGTCGCATAATTAAGGTGATGGATGCTCTTTTACCCATTGTAAAAAGCGTTCGCGAGTCGTTTTATCGGCCTGTACAAACCAGTATTTTAGCCGCTGTTCCGTCAGGGTTTCGGACGGGCGAACCGGTGGGTCGAGCTCAGAGGTTCTGGAAAGCAAAGCGCTGTCATCTGCCATCATTGTGGCGAATTGCGGCATCGAAGCGACTTTGCCTGCTTTGTTATAGCGTTGGGCATCATTTTCGTAATCAATGCCCTGCGGAGTGGGAGTGATGGTTAATACGTCAAGTTTGACAGGAATAACCACCGCGCTGCCATCAAGGAGCTGCAGGTGAGGAGTGCTGTCAAAAATCTCGCTTTCTTTTTCATTCTCGATACGTGGAAGATTGAAATTCACCTGACTTATTTGTTTCGTATCAAAACTCACCACCAAAGGCGCAGAAATATAAAGCCTTTGTTCGTGCGCGTTTGCCCGAACGTTTTTTTCGACGCGAAAGACAATCTGATGCACTCCGTTGTCCAGCTCGATGCTCTCCGCCCCTTTTAACAGCGAACTGGAAACTTTCTTGCCGTCAAGCACCAGCAAATCAATCTCCGTGGAAAGCTGTAGGGTGGTTGCCCTCCCGGAAAAAGGCAGGAACAGGGCGCACCAGAACATTGTATAAGGGCCGATTTTCATTCTTTTCTCCTGCGCCAGCGCGGCCTGAATTACCTGCTCCAGAATGTATCAAAATTTTTCACAATAACGGCTCATTAACATATAGACATATTCATATTATTTGCTCTCATACATCAGTATGGGAAAGATGGTGAGTCATTATCCTTTGGCATACACTTTTGATTACTTCATCAGGGCGGAGAGGGTCATGAAACAGACAGATATTGGAACTATTTTAAAAAATACGCATACCATCGCGTTGGTGGGTGCCAGTGATAAACCCGATCGTCCGAGCTATCGGGTGATGGCATATCTGTTAAATCAGGGCTACGAGGTGATCCCTGTTTCCCCAAAAGTGGCGGGCAAAACGCTGTTGGGTCAGCAGGGTTATGGCAGCCTTGCGGAAATCCCGCAGAAAGTGGACATGGTGGACGTATTCCGCAATTCCGAAGCCGCATGGGATGTAGCCAAAGAGGCTATAGCCATTGGCGCGAAAACGCTTTGGCTGCAGCTTGGGGTTATCAATGAACAGGCGGCTGTGCTGGCTCAGGATGCAGGCCTTAATGTTGTAATGGACAGGTGCCCGGCAATTGAGATCCCGCGGCTTGGGCTGGCTAAATAAAAAACCCGCAGGCGCGGGTTTTTATCAGTTACGCAGGCGCGGTGCCTGAAGCTGTTGCCGTATTGACGCTGCCAGTTCATCCATTGAAGGCTGCTCTGGATGCTCTTCCTGCGCCTCTCCGCTTAGCTGGGCTTCAGCAAGGTAAGTATGCACGGCCTGGCCATCATCATCTTCCATGACTACGTGATACCAGGGAGCGGTACGCAAAGCGTCGTTATCAGCCAGTTCGTCTTCCGCTGGCTCATCAAGGGAATACTCAGGATCGATATCAACCACCACCCCTAAGTAGCCCAGCAGCGAATGACGCACTTGCTGACCTATTCCGAATTTGCTGGCAATCATTGTCACCTCCCGGGAAACGTTATGCTGCATAGAGATATGCGGGCAACTTTCCACTTTTCAAGCTACATGACGCGACAGGCAAACCCTTTCAGATAAAGACCTTCCGGATAGGTTGCGATCACCGGGTGATCGGCCGCCTGACGGAACTGCTCAATAAATTGTACATCACGCCCGGCATCTACGGCGGCATCGGCAATGATTTTCTGGAATAAATCGGTGGTCATCAGGCCGGAACAGGAGAAGGTCATCAGGATGCCGCCCGGATTCAGCAGCTGGATGGCCAGCATATTGATGTCCTTGTAACCGCGGCAGGCGCCCATCAGCTGATTTTTGTTTTCTACAAACTTCGGCGGGTCCATCACAATGACATCGAACTTCTCGCCGCCGTCGCGATATTTACGCAGCAGTTTGAAAACATCATCACGCAGGAATTCAGCTTTGCTGAGATCAAGTTTATTCAGCTCGACGTTTTGCTTTGCGATATCCAGCGCGTCTTGCGAGGTATCGACGCTCACCACCTGGCTACAGCCGCCCATCAAAGCGGAAACGGCGAAACCGCCGGTATAGGAGAAACAGTTCAAAACACGTTTATCTTTAACGTACTGGCGAGTGGCAAAGCGGCTGTCGCGCTGATCGAGGTAGTAACCCGTTTTGTGGCCGCCTTTAATATCAACCAGCAGCTTCATGCCGTGTTCTTCAATCGGCAGCAGCGCCGGCGGTAACTCACCGCTAATCGGGCCCTGCGTTAGCTCCATGCCTTCTTTTTTACGCACGGCAACATCGGAACGGTCGTAGATGGCGCATTCCGGATAGAGATTTTGCAGCGCGGCAACGAGCGCAGGTCGCTGGTATTCGGCACCGGCGGATAGAAGCTGCAATACGAGGAAGTTGCCGAAACGGTCAATGGTCACGCCAGGCAGCCCGTCGGACTCACCGGCGATAAGTCGATAGCTGTCCAGCCCGTCACGCTTAGCAAGCCACTCCCGCCACTGTTGCGCCTGCTGCAAGCGACGAGTGAAAAAGGCGATATCGATGCTTTCGTTAGCATCAAATGTCCACACGCGGGCGCGGATTTGCGAAGAGGGAGAGTAAGCTGCACGAGCTAACCACTTACCCTGGCCGTCGACGATATCAATGGTTTCACCGGAATTGGCTTTACCTTCCAGGCGAGCTACTGCACCAGAAAACACCCACGGATGACGGCGCAATAAAGATTTTTCGCGCCCTTTGGTTAACACTAAACGTACGGTCATATTTTGTTATGCTGTTTTGCTAAGAATTGGGCGTCATTTTCCGGGTTAGCTCGAGGAAATGCAACGCAAGAACCCTATACGGAGGAAGTTATGGCATCAGTATGCACGCTTGCCTGGGTCCACGGCATGGTTCAGGGGGTTGGTTTTCGCTACAGCACGCAGCATGAAGCGCAGAAGCTGGGGCTGACTGGCTATGTCCGTAATATGGATGACGGCAGCGTTGAAGTGCTGGCCTGCGGTGGCGAACAGCAGGTAGAGCAGCTTATCGCCTGGCTGAAAGCGGGAGGGCCACGCAGCGCCAGGGTTGATAAAGTGCTTACGGAACCACATCAACCCGACAGAGAGTGGACCAACTTTGGGGTCCGCTATTAAATGCATTTCACCGGTTTGGGCAGGCCTGCAATTTTGGTGGCCTGCTTAGCCGGGCCTTTCGGAAAGAGGCGATACAGGTAGCGGCTGTTTCCTTTCTCCTCGCCAAATTTATTAGCCATAGCCTTAACCAGCATGCGAATCGCCGGGGAGGTGTTAAATTCCAGATAGAATTCACGCACGAAACGCACCACTTCCCAGTGCTCAACCGCAAGCGTGATTCCCTCTTTTTCAGCGATAACCACGGCAAGCGGCTCGCTCCACTCCGAGCTGTTTTTCAGATACCCGTCGGCATCCGTTGCTATCTCTTTTCCTTCGAACATCAACATAGTCATCTGCAACCTTAATCAAACGGCGCGTAGTGTAACAAATTTGCCCGCTCAGAAAAAACAAAGCCCCGCAGAGGCGGGGCTTGGGTCCAGCTAAGAAACGCTGCCGTTAATCGCGGCTGGCGAAACCCAGGATGCTCAGCAAGCTGATGAAGATATTGTACAGGGAAACGTACAGGCTCACCGTGGCTCGAATATAGTTTGTTTCGCCGCCGCGGATGATATTGCTGGTCTCAAACAGGATGGCGCCTGAGGAGATCAGAATAAACACCGCGCTGATAGCCAGATGTAATGCAGGCAGCTGCAGGAAGATATTCGCGACCATGCCAATCAGCACTACCACAACGCCCGCCATCAACATTCCGCCCAGGAAAGACATATCTTTACGGGTCGTCAGGACATAAGCAGAGCAGCAGAAGAACACCAGAGCAGTACCGCCCAGCGCCATACCAATTACATCGCCCATACCGGCAGAGAGGTAGGCATTAAGGATGGGCCCCAGGATATAACCAAGGAAACCGGTAAATGCAAAAGCAGCAATAATGCCGGTTGGCTTATTTGCCAGACGGTAGGTCAGGAACATCAGGCCATACATGCCAACCAGCGTCAGGATCAGACCCGGCGAAGGCAGCATCAGCACGGTGCTGGCGGTGGCAACTAACGCAGAGAATGCCAGCGTCAGGCTGAGCAGGAAATAGGTATTACGGAGCACCTTGTGGGTGCTTAGCAGTGACGAACGGTCACGCGAGGAAGTAATTATGCGATCCATTCAGAAACTCTCTCTTATTACAGGTGTATATGGTGATGGAGAATAAGCGGCACCTTTATTGCAAGAAAGCTTTTTTACCCATCTTTACCTGCTGCTGTCAAAAAATCCGTGCAGAAATTGTTCCCAGTTTGTCCCTTATAGGCTCCTGAAAATATTGCCTTATCGCACGTTGATGACTAAAAGTGGTAACCGTACCGTCATTAATAACTCAAATAAGGCGCGTTTAATGAAAGCAACCCACAACACGTTCATCAAATCGATTATCGCTCTGAGCCTGGTTAGTGCAGCTTCTGGCGCCTGGGCGGCAAATGTACCGCAGGGAATTGAACTGGCAATAAAGCAGGAGCTTGTGCGTAATAACGGCAGCGAGCCCGCTTCCCTGGATCCCCATAAAGTCGAAAGTGATGTCGAATTTAATCTCATCAGCGACTTTTTCGACGGTCTGGTAGCCGTCCGCAGTGATGGTTCAATTGAGCCGCGTCTGGCAGAAAAATGGGAAGAGAAAGAGAGCACCGTCTGGACGTTCCATTTACGTCCGGGCATTAAATGGTCGAACGGCCAGCCGATCACGGCTGAAGATGTTGTCTGGAGCTGGCAACGTCTGGTCGATCCGAAAACAGCTTCCCCCTATGCAAGCTATCTCGGCAACATGCATCTGGAAAACGCGGTCGACATCGCGCAGGGGACTAAGACGGCGGATACGCTTGGCATCAAAGCACTGGACGACAGCACGCTGCAGATAACCCTCACCCAGCCGACAGCTGCGTTTCTTGCCATGCTGGCGCACCCGTCGCTGGTGCCCGTCGATAAAGCCCTGATTGAAAAATTTGGCGAGAAATGGACCCAGCCCGGTAATTTCGCCGGCAGCGGAGCATACACACCCGTTCAATGGGTAGTGAATGAAAAAATCGTTGCCGAGAGAAACGCGCAATATTGGGATAATAAACATACGGTTATTAATAAGGTGACGTACCTGCCAATCAGTTCAGAAACGGCAGACATCAATCGTTATAAGGCGGGTGAAATTGACATCGTTTATAGCCTGCCGCAAACCCTGTTCGCTTCCCTGAAAAAATCCATACCGGATCAGGTGCATGTTACGCCGAAGCTTGCGACCTATTACTTTGAATTTAATACCACCAAAGCCCCCTTTAATGATGCACGGGTTCGCCGGGCGCTGAACATGGCGCTGGATAAAGACATTATTGCGGACAAAGTTCTGGGGCAGGGGCAAATCCCCGCCTGGGTCATCAGCCAGAGGAAGATCGGCGGGGTAGAACTAAAATCACCTGACTACGCAAGCTGGAGCCATGAGAAACGAGTCGAAGAGGCGAAAAAGCTTCTGGAAGCAGCAGGCTACAATGCTTCGCACCCGTTAAGCTTTAACTTGCTGTACAACACCTCTGAAAACCATAAGCGCATTGCCATTGCAGTAAGTTCAATGTGGAGCAAAAACCTGGGTGTGGAAGCGAAGCTGCAAAACCAGGAATGGAAAACCATGCTTGATACCATGCACAGCGGCAATTTTGACGCGGTACGCTATGCATGGATTGCGGATTACGATGATGCATCGACTTTCCTGAACAATTTCCGCACCGGCGATAGCGAAAACACTTCTCAATATACCAATGCCAATTTTGATGAAGCGTTAAAGAGCGCAGCGAAAGCGGATGATGTCGAGGCGCGGGGGGAATTTTACCAGAAGGCGGAAAATCAGCTTGCCCAGGACGTGCCAGCCATCCCGGTTTATCACTATGTCCTGGCTCAACTGGTAAAACCTTTCGTGGGAGGATACGCGCCCAGCAATCTTGGCTTCTACTACACAAAAGATATGTACATCAAAAAACACTAAATCCTGCCGGGGAATTTGTTGTTAAACTGGTCAAATTGTTGATGTTTCAGTCAAACAACGCAAATTTGGCTGTTTTTCAGGCGAACGAACAAAAACGTGCTTTACATGAAGTATGGGTATGTTTATAGTTCGCCTCGTTGGAAGTGTGGCCGAGCGGTTGAAGGCACCGGTCTTGAAAACCGGCGACCCGAAAGGGTTCCAGAGTTCGAATCTCTGCGCTTCCGCCAACATTTAAGCCCGAGCTTGTTACAAGCTCGGGCTTTTTCGTTTTTGCCGTAATGACTTTTAAGCCGACATAATCTAAAGAAAATTCTGGTTTGCTTCAGCGCTTTCCCGCTAAACAGCATTATCCTTTACGGTATTTCATCACCAGAATCGGCAAGGCGAACATCAGCGTTAAAAAGTTCGCCATACTCACGGCCGCATCTCCAATCAATAGCCCGTAAATCAGCCACATCACCAGTCCCGCGACAAACATCACATACATCAGACCGGAAATTCCCTGTGTATTTTTGGTGGTGATGACTTTAAACGCCTGCGGCAAAAAAGAGAGCGTCGTCAGACTTGCCGCCAGATAACCAATTGTCGAAATCCAGTCCATGATTATGCCTTCACATCGCTAACCGCTACAGCAGGAATAGTCGGTGCTGCAGGCTGTACTTCGGTCCGTGGAGCTTTACGGTACTTATCCAGCAGGAGGATCTGAATCTTACGCAGCGTGTCGCCATTCAGGCGGTAGAAGCGGAAATAAAGGACGAGCGTCATCAGGAAAAACAGTGCCGGCAGCGCAAACATGATGAACTGCATCCCCTGAATCGTTTGGAGAGACTGAGCTGTATTCGGGACATAGCCAATCAACCCCAGCACAAGGGCGATAAAGAACGCCGCAAACGCCGAGCCGCCTTTCACCACCATGGTTTGCACAGAATAGGCGATACTCTCGCAGCGAACGTTGAGCTTGTATTCGCCATAATCGACGGTATCCGCCACCATAATGACCTGCAGTACCCAGAAGAGCGCGGTTCCTGTATTCATTAAAATTCCTGCAACGACAATCAGAGCAGCATGATGACTGCCCGCTAACGCCATCGCAAAGAGCACGCCGCAGCTCAGAACCGGCATTATCGATGCGCCCGCCCACAAAATACGGCGAGACAGCATTTTCACCAGCCGGGGGAAGAGGATCAGCGTCAGCAGGTTCGCGGCGCCTGCGTAGGACATGTAATACGGAAAAAGAGTGGCATCACCAATAACGTAAGTGAAATAGTAAATAGCAAAGCCGTTGATAATATTAGAAGCGATGTTATAGGCCAGCGCCATGCCCAGCAGACATGAAAGCTGATCGTTCTTGTAAATCAGGCCGACAATGGATTTTAGCGACAGCCGGGAACTGTCAGCGGTGGCGTTACTGTCGGAGGAAAAGACTTCATGCACGTTACGCAGCGTGACGACGGTCGAGGCGATGAAGAACGCGATCAGCAGCAGCGTAAACATCTGAAAACCAAATCCCCGATCCGCGCCTCCCACATAATTCACAAACGGCAGCGTCACCCCGGCGGTTACAAACCCGGCCAGACTGGCGAAGAAACGTGGGAAAGGCACCAGTTGCTCGCGTTCACGTTTGTCGAGCGTAATGGTCGGCACCAGTGACCAGAACGGAATATCCATGATGGTATAGGTCATGCCCCACAGAATGTAGGTTACGCAGACGAAGATAATCTGCGTTGTGCCTTCAAAAAGGTGCGCACTAAAAAGCAGAAACAGCACCAGCGAGTTGGCTAAAGTGCCAATAAAAATCCAGGGTTTAAATTTCCCCCATCGCGAACGCGTGGCGTTAACAATCCAGCCCATAATAGGATCGTTTATCGCATCCCAGATGCGCGCTACCAAAAATAGCGTCCCGATAAGCCCCATCGATAATCCCACCACATCGGTGTAGTAATACATCAGGTACATATACACAATGCCGATAGCGAAATCCTTACCAAACGCTCCGAATCCATAACTGAGTTTTGTTGTCATTGAAATGCTCATAGGGTACCGGGTCGCTGTTGCCAGCGCCTGCCTTCTGTAATTAGAAACGTTAGTTATTGAACGCCGGACGCGCAGCCCGGCATTGTGGGGTCTTAGCGATGGAGCCAGGCCGGTAGCCAGTTGCCATGCGCGGCAATCAGATCGTCTACCAGGGCATAAATCTCCTCAATGCCCAGCACGGCAGCCGTGTGGGGATCCATCATCGCCGCGTGATAAACGCGATCGCGGTTTTCCGTCAGGATGGCTTCGGTAAGCAGCGTTTGCACATTAATATTGGTTTGCATCATCGCCGCCAGATGCGAAGGGATTGTCCCCACTTTCGTCGGCTGAATCCCATTCGCATCGACCAGGCAGGCCACTTCCACGCAGCTACCCTGCGGCAGGTTATCGATCAACGCATCGTTACGAACGTTGCCATAAATCACGCTCGGCTCGCCTGTCCAGATCGCATTCATGATGGTGCTGGCATATTCCCGCGACGGTTTAATATCAATACGATCGGCGGTTTTGTACTCATCCAGCTCTTTATGCCAGTTCGCCAGCTGCTCCACACAGCGTTTCGGGTACTCATCCAACGGGACTTTATAGCGCTCGATTAAATCTTCACGCCCCGGTTTGATAAACCACGGCGTGTATTCGGCAAAGTGCTCCGAAGATTCCGTTACGAAATAGCCCAGCTTTTTGAACATTTCATAACGCACTATGTTCTGACAACGTTCATTACCGTGGATGTTCGGTTGCGGAGCCTGCCCGGATTCATACGCCGCCAGCAGTTCCGGGTAGAGGTTCACATAATCGCCATCGGCCGTTTTACGCTCCAGTTCAAGGTAGAACGCCATGTGGTTGATCCCGGCGCAGCGGTAGCGCAGTGAAGCAGGATCGAGATTCAGATCGTGCGCCAGCTCTTCTGCGGTCCCCTGTACGGAGTGGCACAAACCTATCTGCCTGATATGCGGATAACGGGCATACATCGCCCAGGTGTTCATCGCCATCGGGTTTACGTAGTTAAGCATCGTGGCGTTCGGGCAGACGTCGGTCATGTCTTCGCAAATCTGCCACAGGTGCGGAATGGTACGCAGCGCACGCATGATGCCGCCTGGGCCGAGCGTATCGGCGATGGTCTGTTCCAGGCCGTGACGCTTACAGACCTCAAAATCAGTGACGGTACACGGCTCATAGCCGCCAATCTGGAAGGCAACCACCACGAAATCCGCATCCTGCAGCGCCTTTTTCTGGTCGGTATGGCAGGTAATATGGCCGGAGGCCCCCGCAGAATCCATCAGCTTGCGCACGACAATATGCGATTCTTCAAGACGAGTAGCGTCGATATCCATCAGGGCGATATGCGCCGATTTCAGCGCCTCGCGGTGAAAAACATCGCCGAGGATATTTTTTACGAAAATCGTCGAACCAGCGCCGATAAAGGTAATTTTGGGTGCAGACATCATGACTCTCCAGAAGGTTATTGAACAAAATCATGGTGGCACGCTGCCTGGGTAAAAACTTCCGCCTTCCCCGATGAGTATTCCCATAAACTCAGATCCTATGCTGGCCGACAGGCGATCTGAGTTTCTGGGACAAAATAACGTGAAAAGCACAGTATCTGGCCTGACAGCCAGGCTACTATCAACACTAAACGTTGAGTTTATGCCTGCACTCCCGGTGCAGTTTCAACGCAGATGGCATAATTCTGATGATTCAGGAAACGGAGTAACCATGAATACGCGGCCGATAGCTTCTCTCCCACACGACTCGTATATGTGCAGCAGCGACGAAAAGCAAACCCGCAGCCCGCTGTCGCTGTATTCGGAATATCAACGGATGGAGATCGAACTGCGTCCGCCGCACAGCATGCCCGCCAGCCACTGGCATGGACAGGTTGAAGTGAACGTCCCATTCGATGGTGATGTGGAGTACCTGATCAACAACGAAGTAGTGCAGATAAAACAAGGGCACATCACGCTGTTCTGGGCCTGTACCCCGCATCAGCTCACAAGCCCTGGCAACTGTCAGCGGATGGCGATTTTTAATTTACCGATGCATCTGTTTCTCTCCTGGCCGCTGGACCGGGATCTGATTAACCATGTCACGCATGGGATGGTTATAAAATCACTGGCCACGCAGCAGCTCAGCACCTTTGAAGTCCAGCGCTGGCAGCAGGAGTTGAGCAGTCCGGACGAACAAATTCGCCAGCTCGCAATGGATGAAATCGGCCTGATGCTTAAGCGGTTTAGTCTTTCTGGCTGGCAACCTATTCTGGTTAATAAAACCTCACGCACGCATAAAAACAGCGTCTCGCGCCATGCACAGTTTTACGTCAGCCAGATGCTGGGATTTATTGCCGATAACTACGATCAGGCGTTGACGATCAACGATGTCGCGGAACATGTGAAGCTCAACGCTAACTATGCGATGGGAATTTTCCAGCGAGTGATGCAACTGACCATGAAGCAATACATTACGGCGATGCGTATCAATCACGTTCGCGCACTGCTGAGCGATACCGACAAAACCATCCTTGATGTTGCCCTCATTGCCGGGTTCCGCTCCAGCAGCCGTTTTTACAGCACGTTCGCTAAATATGTCGGCATATCGCCTCAGCAATATCGCAAACTGAGTCAGCAGCGGCGGCAACCAACCGGGAGCGTTATGGATTGATTCTCATCCGGCTTGTGCGGCACGGTATTTAGAGACAAAGTAAGCGTCTGGTTTTTCTGCCACACTCTATTTCGACACTTTTGCTTAATAACCTCTTGAGGAAAAAGGAATGAATAAGAAAATCGTCGCCTCATTATTGGCTGTATCCTGTTTTGTTCCAGGGATGGCAAATGCCGAAGCCGCCCCGGAAGGTTATCAACTTCAGCAGGTTCTGTTGATGAGCCGCCACAATCTGCGCGCACCGCTGGCGAACAATGGCAGCGTCCTTGAGCAGTCTACCGCGCAATCGTGGCCGGAATGGGACGTACCCGGCGGGCAACTGACCACCAAAGGTGGCGTGCTGGAAATCTACATGGGTCATTATCTGCGTGAGTGGCTGGCGGAGCAGGGGCTGGTAAAAAGCGGCGAGTGTCCGACTACGCAAAGCGTTTATGCTTACGCCAACAGCCTGCAACGAACCGTAGCTACCGCACAGTTCTTTATCACCGGCGCTTTTCCCGGCTGTGACGTACCGGTTCATCATCAGGAAAAAATGGGCACCATGGATCCCACGTTTAACCCGGTGATCACCAACGATTCTCCGCAATTCCAGCAGGCGGCGGTGAAAGCCATGGAGGCTCAGCGTGAGCACTACCAGTTGGATGACAGTTACAGGCTGCTTGAGCAGGTGACGGCGTTTAACAATTCGCCGACCTGCAAAGAGAAACAGCAGTGTGATTTAACCGCATCGAAAGACACGTTCAGCGCAAACGCGACCGAAGAGCCGGGAGTCAGCGGGCCGTTAAAAGTGGGCAACTCGCTGGTGGATGCTTTTACGCTGCAATACTACGAAGGGTTCCCGCTCGACCAGGTTGCCTGGGGGCAAATCAAAACCGAAAAGCAGTGGCGCGTGCTGTCGCAGTTGAAAAACGGCTACCAGGATACGCTGTTCACCTCGCCAGAAGTGGCGCGTAACGTGGCGGCCCCATTGGTGAGGTATATCCAGAAGGCGCTGGTCGGTAACGAGGTCAAAGGGCCAAAAGTTACCCTGCTGGTGGGGCATGATTCAAATATCGCTTCGTTGCTGACCGCGCTGGATTTTAAAGACTATCAGCTTCCGCAGCAAAACGAGCGTACCCCTATCGGCGGAAAAATCATGTTCCAGCGCTGGCATGACAGCAAGGCCAATCGCGAACTGATGAAAGTAGAGTACGTCTACCAGAGCAGCGAGCAGTTACGAAACGGGCAGGTGTTGAGCCTGCAACAGCCGCCACAGCGCGTAACCTTGCAGCTCAACGGTTGCCCGATAGATGCGAACGGTTTTTGTCCATGGGATAAATTTACCGACGTGTTAAATCAAACGGTGGCAGGCAAGTAGGGTAAATAAGTCCCCCGCAAAGGCGGGGGACCGGCTAAACAACTTAAACGTTTTTGCGCTCTATGGTTTGCTCTCCCCAGAACAGCGAGTCTTTATCGGTTTTCTCAAACGCCTTGATCAATACTTCGTCGTTGCCTTCCTCCCAGATTTTTTCTGCGAGCTTTTCGTCATAGTCGGCCACTTCAAAAATAGCCTCTGCTATCTCAGGAGAAGTGTTACGTAAACTCGCCCATTCACCGACGTGATGTGCCTTGGATTCTTGCGTTGGCATAGATGCTCCTTCTGAAATTAACCGTTAAGTTTGACTGCCAGACCGGCCACGTATTCGCCCTGATAGCGGGCAATTGAGAGCTCTTCAGGGCTTGGCTGACGAGATCCGTCGCCCCCGGCAATGGTCGTGGCGCCGTAAGGGGTGCCGCCGCGCACCTGTGAAACATCAAACAGCTCCTGCGCCGCATAGCCAATCGGGACAATGACCATCCCGTGATGTGCAAGCGTAGTCCATGTTGAAGAGATAGTGTGTTCCTGTCCGCCGCCCGTGCCGGTGGAGCTGAACACGCTGGCAAGCTTGCCGTAAAGCCCGCCGGATGCCCACAGGCCACCGGTTTGATCGAGGAAGGTCCGCATTTGCCCTGACATATTGCCGAAGCGGGTTGGCGTGCCAAAAATGATGGCATCATACTCTGCCAGCTCCTGAGGCGTAGCCTGCGGGGCATTCTGAGTTTTTCCGCCGGCTTTTAAAAAGGCATCCGCCGGCATGGTTTCCGGTACCCGTTTTATTGTTACTTCAGCGCCATCGACCTTTTGAGCGCCTTCTGCCACGGCGTGAGCCATAGTCTCGATATGTCCATACATGGAATAATAGAGCACCAGTATTTTTGCCATCTTGCGTTACCCCTGGATTAAACCGCAGCGTTTTGCTGCCCTCCTTTAAAGATATGTCCTGTGCTCCAGAGTGCAAACCAGAGTGAGGTTTCCTTGCGTTGGCATAAACTGTGACGACATCGGCAAAATGTAGCATTACGTCACAGTTTTTCGCGCCGGGCATTTCATCAAATATAAGAATATCTTATGAATCGCGGCGCGTAAAAATCACCCGTTCTGGCGATTACATGTTGCAAAATATTACGATTGACTGGTCAGTTGCCTCCGCTGCACTAAGCTTAATTTCACGCGGCAACGATGATGGCGCAAGCCGAAAGCCGTGCGGTGAAAGGATATCTCCTTTGACTTAATGCAGAATGATGACTTATTGATTTCACCAATCTGGAGGTTAGAAATGGCAAACCATCGTGGTGGTTCAGGTAATTTCGCTGAAGACCGTGAAAGAGCATCAGAAGCAGGTCGTAAAGGTGGCCAGCATAGCGGTGGGAACTTTAAAAATGACCCACAACGTGCATCAGAAGCAGGCCAGAAAGGGGGCAAAAATAGCCACGGCAGCGGTAGCAGCAAAAGCAAGTAGCCGTAGCTGAATGCGATTAGCTATCCTGTCCGATTATTAATAGCTGATTGCCTCTCTCGACCGCCGGTTTACCGGCGGTTTTTTATTTTCTGCCGCCCATTGC
>DALYUA010000035.1:0-14011 GCA_031993245.1 Buttiauxella sp.
TCTGTTTTAACTTTATCGGCGATGGCCTGCGTGATGCCCTCGACCCGAAAGATCGTTAAGGAGTGCCGCGATGAGCACAATTGAAAATCCTGCGGTGGTTACTCCACTGAGCCAGACCTCTGCGTTACTTGACGTAAAAGATCTGCGCGTCACCTTTGGCACGCCCGACGGTGATGTTACGGCAGTCAACGATCTGAACTTCAGCCTGCGCGCCGGTGAAACCCTGGGTATCGTCGGCGAATCAGGTTCGGGTAAATCCCAGACGGCGTTTGCGCTAATGGGTCTGCTGGCAAGCAACGGCCGTATTGGCGGCTCGGCAAAATTCAACGGCAAAGAGATCCTGAACCTGCCGGAAAACCAGTTGAACCGCCTGCGCGCGGAACAGATCTCAATGATTTTCCAGGATCCGATGACATCCCTTAACCCCTATATGCGCGTAGGGGAGCAGCTGATGGAAGTCCTGATGCTGCACAAGAAACTGGGCAAGGCTGAAGCGTTTGAAGAATCGGTTCGTATGCTCGATGCGGTGAAAATGCCGGAAGCCCGTAAGCGCATGCGCATGTTCCCGCATGAGTTCTCAGGCGGTATGCGCCAGCGCGTAATGATCGCTATGGCGCTGCTGTGTCGGCCAAAACTGCTGATTGCCGATGAGCCAACCACCGCGCTGGATGTGACGGTTCAGGCACAGATCATGACGCTGTTAAACGAGCTTAAGCGCGAGTTTAACACCGCCATCATCATGATCACCCACGATCTGGGCGTGGTTGCCGGCATCTGCGACAAAGTGCTGGTGATGTATGCCGGGCGTACCATGGAGTACGGCAAAGCACGCGATGTCTTCTACAGTCCCGTTCACCCTTATTCCATCGGTCTGCTGAACGCAGTGCCGCGTCTGGATGCGGAAGGTGAGGCGCTGTTGACTATTCCTGGCAACCCGCCGAATCTGCTGCGTCTGCCGAAAGGCTGTCCGTTCCAGCCGCGCTGTCCGTACGCCATGGAAATTTGTAATAGCATGCCGCCGCTGGAGCCCTTCGGTGAAGGTCGCCTGCGCGCCTGCTTTAAGCCGGTGGAGGAGCTGGTATGAATGCCGTGACGGAAGAGAGAAAAGTACTGCTCGAAATTGCCGATCTTAAGGTCCACTTTGACATTAAAGACGGCAGGCAATGGTTCTGGCAGCCGTCGAAAACCCTTAAAGCGGTTGATGGCGTTACCCTGCGGCTGTACGAAGGGGAAACCCTGGGCGTGGTGGGCGAGTCCGGCTGCGGTAAATCGACCTTTGCCCGCGCCATTATCGGCCTGGTTAAAGCAACTGACGGGCGCGTGGCCTGGCTGGGTAAAGATCTGCTGGGGATGAATCAGGATGAGTGGCGCGACGTGCGCAGCGATATCCAGATGATTTTCCAGGACCCGCTGGCCTCGTTAAACCCGCGTATGAATATCGGGGATATCATCGCCGAGCCGCTGCGTACTTATCATCCGAAAATGCCGCGCCAGGAAGTGCGTGACCGCGTGAAAGCGATGATGATGAAGGTTGGTCTGTTACCTAACCTTATCAACCGTTATCCGCACGAGTTCTCCGGTGGCCAGTGTCAGCGTATCGGGATTGCGCGCGCGTTAATCCTCGAACCGAAGCTTATCATCTGTGACGAACCCGTTTCGGCGCTGGACGTCTCTATTCAGGCTCAGGTGGTGAACCTGCTGCAGAAGTTACAGCGTGAGATGGGGCTATCGCTGATCTTTATCGCTCACGACCTGGCGGTAGTGAAGCATATCTCCGATCGCGTGCTGGTGATGTATCTCGGCCATGCCGTGGAGTTAGGGACTTACGATGAGGTTTATCACAACCCGCTGCATCCTTACACCAAAGCGCTGATGTCGGCGGTGCCGATCCCCGATCCCGATCTGGAGAAAAATAAAGTCATCCAGCTTCTGGAAGGGGAGCTACCATCGCCGATTAACCCTCCTTCGGGCTGCGTATTTCGCACTCGTTGCCCGATTGCCGGGCCTGAATGCGCGAAAACTCGCCCGGTTCTGGAAGGCAGTTTCCGCCACGCGGTCTCCTGTCTGAAGGTTGACCCGCTTTAATCTCGCGGGGCTATAAATAAAAAGGGCAGCTTACGCTGCCCTTTTTACGGGTGACAAACTTTCAGCCTGCACAGGTCGAACATATTCCACCAGGTAAAAAATAAAGAAAATTAACTCGTTGGTTTTCGGCAGATAACCACAAAGAAGGAAAAACCACGCTTTTTCCTTCTTTGTCAGCAATCTCAAGGGCAGCTCACGCTGCCCTTTTTACTACTCGCGCCAGAGAATGTGGCAGAGCTTATGATTTTTTTCGCGACACAGCAGAACGCGCGCGAAGATATCGTTAAGCTCTCCGCCATCGGTATCGGCAAGGCCAATCACCACCTCGGCAAAGAAGTCCGGGTTCAGATCGAAATCTACGTGCTCCTGCCAGTCTTCTGCCGGATCGAACAGTTCAGCACCGCCGCGCTCTTCAAACTGCAGGTTAAACAAAATCACGTCTGCCGGATCGAGATTATCTACCGCCAGTTCAAGAAAAATGTCGTAGGCCTGTTCCAGCGTTTCGTCTTCTGTCAGGCGGTTATTCAGATCCATTTCCATTTTTACATCCACATATGAAGTGCTGATGCGCCACGTTTTACAGCAACGGGCTAAAGAAGTAAAACAGTCGCTCAACCACGCGCTGCCACATCGGACGTTTCGCCCAAAGGCGGGCATCCAGCAGCCTTGAGCGGGAGATATAATCATCCTGCACTGCCGCCAGATCGCTTGCAAATCCGGAGTCGTCAATCACCATAGTAATCTCGAAATTAAGCCACAGGCTGCGCATATCGAGATTCACCGTTCCCACAAGGCTTAGCTGGCCGTCGACCAGCACGCTCTTGGTATGCAATAAGCCGCCTTCGAACTGATAGATTTTAACGCCGGCGGCCAGCAGCTCGGTAAAGAAAGCACGGCTTGCCCAGCCGACCAGCAGCGAATCATTATTACGCGGAATGATAATGCTGACGTCAACGCCACGCTGCGCTGCGGTGCAGATCGCATGCAGCAGATCGTCGCTGGGCACGAAGTAGGGAGTCGTCATGATCAGATATTCACGCGCGGCATAAACGGAAGTAAGCAGCGCCTGGTGAATTAAATCTTCCGGGAAGCCAGGGCCGGAGGCGATAGTATGAATGGTATGGCCGCTGGCTTCTTCGAACGGCATGATATTGGCATCGGGAGGCGGCGGTAAAATGCGTTTGCCGGTTTCGATTTCCCAGTCGCACGAATAGACGATACCCATAGCCGTGGCCACCGGACCTTCCATACGCGCCATTAAATCGACCCATTGACCTACGCCCGCATCCTGTTTAAAGAAGCGCGGATCAACCAGGTTCATACTGCCGGTATAAGCGATGTAATTATCGATCATCACCATCTTGCGATGCTGGCGTAAGTCCATGCGGCGCAGGAAAACGCGCATCAGGTTTACCTTCAGCGCCTCGACAACCTCAATGCCTGCATTGCGCATCATATTGACCCACGGGCTGCGGAAAAACGCCACGCTGCCTGCGGAGTCAAGCATCAGGCGGCAATGAATGCCGCGGCGTGCCGCAGCCATTAGTGATTCCGCTACCTGATCGGCCATGCCGCCCGGCTGCCAGATATAGAACACCATCTCAATATTGTGTCGCGCGAGTTGAATATCGCGTATCAGTGCCTGCATGGTTTCATCGGACGAGGTGAGCAACTGTAACTGGTTACCCTTTACGCCTCCGATACCCTGACGTCGCTCACAAAGCTGGAACAGGGAGGTTGCCACCTCGCTGTTCTCTTCGGCAAAAATATGTTTGCAGCTTTTAAGATCGGTCAGCCATTTGGCCGTGGAAGGCCACATCGCCCGGGCGCGCTCGGCGCGGCGCTTGCCCAGATGCAGCTCGCCGAAGGAGAGATAGGCGATAATCCCAACCAGAGGAAGGATATAAATGATCAGCAGCCAGGCCATAGCGGAGGGAACCGCCCGACGTTTCATTAAAATACGAAGCGTAACCCCGGCTATCAGCAACCAGTAACCTAAAACGATCAGCCAACTAACCACCGTGTAGAAGGTTGTCATACCTTAAAAATCCTTTTGAAATCGTATGGTTTCGAGTTTACGCATAACCTTAACTCGTTAACAATAAAACTAGTCGTAAAACGGCTAGCCTGCTGGCAATAAGGATCTATAATGAGCCGTCTGTTTTAAAGTTGAGTCGTAAAAAATGAGGCGTAGTAGAACCGAGGTCGGTCGCTGGCGAATGCAGCGTCAGGCGCAACGGCGCAAAGCTCGTTGGCTGGAAGGTCAGTCGCGCCGTAATATGCGTATTCATGCCATCAGAAAGTGCCAGGTTAATAAACAGCGTAACTCTCTGCTGTTTGCCATCCACGATCGTTGGGCATAAAGAAAAGGGCACCGCCAGGCGGTGCCCAAATATGTTCTAATCCGTTATTCCCGCTTCAGAAAACCTTCTTGTAGGGTTCCGCTTAACGAGAAGATGAATTTCTCTTCGAAACTAACTGTTACCCTCCGTGCCTGCGCTGACGGGGCTTCAACTGCGTTACCGCTGCAAACTGGTTCGTATTGTTACCTTTTGAATATCTTTGAGCAATGTGGTTTGTGTACACTTTTGTGCACCATAACTATGAATGTGTACTCAAGTCATGCTCACCGCCACTAAACTGAAAAAGGCTTTAGGCAAACGTCGTGAGGAAATTGAAGTTGTCGCTGATACTCATGGTCTGAATGCGTGGATCAGCCAGGCAGGGAAAGTCACCTTTTTCTATCGCTATCGATGGGACAACAAAGCGGTAAAGTTGAATATTGGTGAGTACCCGTCAATGAGTATTGCCCAGGCGCGGGAGAGAAGGTAACAATTTCGCGCATGGCTGGTGGACGGATACGACCCGTGAGAACGTATCAAGCTTGAACGTGTGGATCGGGCAGAGGCCTTAACAACAACAGAAGCATTTATGTACTGGATTGAACACCATTGCCGTCCGGCCGGGCTGGCGAAAACAGATTATTACGTTCAGGTATTCAATAAGCATATAAAGTCTTCGCTCGGCCAGGTCAAAATAGACAGTACAACTCGCAAGCACTGGGTAATTGTATTTGATGCTATCGACAGCAGGGTTATGGCCCACTATATGGTTTCGTTATGTAAGCGAGCTTTCCGGTTCTGCTTAAACAGGGAAGCTATTAAATCCAATCCGCTCGAGGGAATACTCCCGTCGGATGTCGGCCAGAAGCCGAAAAGAAAGGACAGGGTGCTAAAAGCTGATGAGCTCCGGACAATATACGACTGGCTAAAATTCAGATAAATCCCGGAAGCAAAATTCGTTATCAAATTCGTGATGGTTACGGGCTGTCGATCCGCAGAAATAAGACAGGCGAAGTGGACTTGGTTCGATTTTGATGAGAAAACCTGGACTGTACCAGCCTCTCATTACAAAACACGAAAAACCATACGCCGCGCCCTGAATGATACGGCTATCCGTCTGCAGGAGGCTCAGCGAGCCAGGGTGGCCTTATCTGGTCTGCGAGCCATTATCACGGTAAGTACACCACGGCACAGTCTGAGCTATTCAGCGCCCAGACAGTAACGAAGAAAGCTATCACCGCCATTAATCTGATGTACGACATTTCAAAGGCTGCTCATGAAGACAAACAGAAACTTGCTGATGAAGGCGAGACGATAATTGTTTATATCAGACAGGCAGTCAAAGATGATGAATGTGCTGTACGCGTTATTCCTGATGTCGCTACTGATAATCTCAGGATGCTCGAAAACTCAGCTCGTACCGGTATACCAGCTGAAGCTAAGCCCTGAATTAACCGCTGTCACCCCGCTGCCGAGAGTGGTAATGCCATTCCGCTACGTTGATAGCCTGGAACTCAACGCCAAACTGCTCTTAGCGCTCGGCCAATACAATCTGGATAAAGCAGCTATTCGGAAAATTGAAGAGCAGCGTAAGTAGCACTGCAAAACGTCTATACGTGGAACATCGATAATGCACTGTGCTCGTTCACAAAAATAATAATTAGTGGAAATCCTCAATAATAATTAGTGGAAATCCTCATTGAGATAAGTAATATTGTTTTGCGGTAATTAAACGTGACATAAAAACAATCAATAAGGATATATTATGTTTGAGAAGATCGTATCTGGTGTTACGCGTGTAAATGAAACCACAGTGGCTGTTGAGTTCAATAAAGACTACTTGAATAGTTTTGGATCTGAAATTGAAGTGGCAATGTGGTTCTCCTGTGAAAATAATACAGGGATCTATAACATCACTCATAACGCAACATTTTATCAATACGACCCGATGGTTGGAGCTGATTCAATGGCGGCAGTAAGGGGGCTGTTAAGTAAGGAGCCTGGCTATACGAATCACCTAATCATTAATGCACCAACTCGGCCTGATGTTCTGACAATTATCTTCCGAAATCGTTTTTATCCAGGCGGGCCAATGTCAGCAGCAGAGCGCTATGATTTCCATTTGGAGTAATATAATTAACTTTCTCTAATAAGTTAGTATTGAATTGACAATCAAGCCTCGGCATAGTCCGGGGCTTTGCATCTCATTGCATTACAGAGCAGCTTTCTTGGGCTGCTGCGTAATGCTTACCCGACAAGAAGCATAGATTTGTTCAACCCGTGAAGGCGGTGATCTAATCTTTATGGCTGTGGCGACAGCCAGTAGACAAGTCGGCTGTAAAGCACCGCAACCCAGCGAATAAAAAAATTAAAACAATAGATAAACGATGGCCTTACGGGTTCAAAGCTACTAGTCGAAACGTATAATGATTGCCTCTCTCTGCGATTGCCTCCTGAGACTGACGATGACAGGCATGTTAGGAATGCATAACAGTTTAACCTCTTTTGTTTTTTCTTTCATTGTCGCGGAATTGATTAGTTTTTTCGCAGATTACATCTGCAAGGAAGGTTCATTTAAGGGAAATAAACTTTTAGAGAAATTGACTCGTATGAATTTTGTCAAAAGACCTGTTTTTACAGCTCTGGAGGCATGCCGCGTTTACAAGGGAACCCTGCTGACGAGCTTGTGAGAACCAAGCGAAAAACGAATGAGAACTGAACCGCCTCCGGGTGGTTTTTTGTTGCTACTGGGCTTGCCGTGCTGTTGCTCGTCCTGACGCAGATTACCAGGCATTACAACGGGCAGGCCCAGTGGCAAAGGTGTTTATTGGCTGTCATGGCGTAACCATGGAGTAATGGTTACTCCTGCCAGTAAGCCACGGCAATGGTGACTGCATCCGCTGCCGTCCGTGAGAAGAACAAACTTGCTGAGACGGTTGGGGCATGTAGAAAGCGCGCAATGATCACTGCTGTTGAAAATAAAACTAGCAGCGAGTTTAAGTGGCAGGGATTGCGCAAATGGTGTCGTGAGAACGGCGCTTTACCGCTTGAGGTAGAGGACAAACGTTTCGGTACAGTGAAATCATGGCCACGTGATGCATGGCTTGCTGTGTATGGCGTAGATCTTCGCAAGCTTTTTAGTGGACTATAAACTTCTGTAATGTAACCCAACCCGCTTAACCGCGGGTTTTAACTTTGTCCTAATCTTTCAGCCTGTTAAGATATTTCCGATTGCAATTAAAGGAAATATAGAATGAAAAAGTTGTTAGCAGTAGCATTAGGTGCACTTTTACTTACGGGTTGTACTGTTCGTGTCGCTGACATGACTGTCGCGAGTACCAAAAACTATAATCTTAACTCAGCAAAGTTTGTTAAAGGTCAGCGTGTAATTGGCGAGGACAAGGTTGGGGTTGTTCTTGTTCCTCTTGGCATTCCTAACGTGAAAACGGCAATGGATCGCGCCATCGAAAAAAACAGATGCGCAGTTGCTCTTTCTGATGTAGTGGTTTCACAGCTCAACCATGCTTTCTTCTTCGGAACAATCGGCTACCGTATCGAAGGGACAGAAGTTATTGATCGTAGCCAGCCAGGTTGCGAGAACGCAGGGTAACAACCAAGCCACCTGCGGGTGGCTTTTCTTTTGCATTGTCTTGCTTCCATCCTTTGCTACCATCAGGGCACTTGATACTGAAGGGATGAGCGCGCCGGCGAGCTATGGCGGGGCTTACACCCCTTCGGCGCCAGGATAGTTACGGGCTGCCAGTGACTGGGTTGTGCTACGTGCTCAGGAAACATGCGAGCCCGTGCCTGAGGACTGGACCGCAGGGCCAGAAGACCAGTCGGATACTCAGTCTTAACAGTAAAAGGTAACAGGCCTCGTCTATTCCGGTACCAGGATCGGGGCAAGTTGTATTTCGCAGGCCGGGGCATACAGCAGCCGTGGCAAACGAAGCGTGAGAAACTGTCGCCCCGATACACGATGCGATATTCGGATTAGCTGTTGGTGACGCAAACATGGAAGAGGGCACGCAAAATACTATGTGTACTTCTTTGTGCCCTTTTTGGAGTTTTCAAATAAATTTTATTTATCATCTCATTGATAAATAACAAATATTTTTGGATTTCAGAAAACCTTCTTGTACGGCTTAACCGCTACCTGTTTATATACGCCCGCGGCAATATAAGGGTCCGCCTCTGCCCAGGCTTGCGCATCTTCCAGAGAATTAAATTCTGCAATCACCGTTGAGCCGGTAAAACCAGCGGCGCCCGGATCGTTGCTGTCTACTGCCGGCATTGGACCTGCGGTTAACAGGCGGCCTTCATCACGTAGTAATTGCAAACGTGCCAGGTGGGCCGGGCGTACAGCCAGACGCTTTTCAAGCGAATCGGCGTTATCTTCTGCGTAAATGACATACAGCACGGGCAGGACTCCTTTTGAAATGGGGATGTAAAATACCGTAAGTGAATGGCGCTCAGACTGCAATTGAAACATAAACAAGATGTTAAATCCCTGATGCAGATGCTGATAAAAGAGGCCGTAAGGGAGAAAAAGTACCGCCGCAGGCAATGCGTTATTGAATATGATTGCTATTTGCATTTAAAATTAACGCCTGTTTAAGATATCGAAGCCATTATGACGTCAATGACCCTTGATTTACCTCGCCGCTTCCCGTGGCCAACCGCACTCTCTGTCGTACTGCATGGTGCTGTCGTTGCGGGGTTACTCTATACCTCGGTACATCAGGTTGTTGAGATGCCTGCGCCCGCACAGCCTATCAGCGTCACCATGGTTGCGCCTGCTGACCTTGAACCGCCGCAGCCAGAAGTTGTGCAGCCGCCGCCTGCGCCCGTTGTTGAGCCTGAACCGATACCTGAGCCAGAACCGATCCCCGAGCCGCCAAAAGAGGCGCCGGTCGTCATCCATAAACCTGAGCCAAAACCGAAACCGAAACCGGTGAAAAAAGTTGAGCAGCCGAAGCGCGAGGCGAAACCTGTTGAAACGCGTCCGGCAGCGCCTGTACAGAATACGGCGCCTGTGCGCCCGGCGCCAACGGCGAAACCCGCGCCGGCAGCGAACGTCGCACCGGTTGCTACAGGCCCGCGTGCGTTAAGCCGTAATCAGCCGCAGTACCCCTCTCGTGCGTTTGCATTGCGTATGGAAGGTAACGTCCGCGTGAAGTTTGATGTCGCAGCTGACGGCAGCGTCAGCAACGTAACCATTCTTTCTGCGAAGCCTGCCAATATGTTTGAACGTGAAGTGAAGCAGGCCATGAAAAAGTGGCGTTACGAAAGCGGCAAGCCGGGACAAGGCTTGATTGTAAATATCGTGTTCCGCATTAATGGTGGCGCGACGATGGAATAAGAAAAACCCCTCCGACTCGGAGGGGTTTTTTTATGCCTGCGGCGGTAACTGTCGGGGTTTCCCGTCGCTGTCAACAGCAACGTAAATGAAGATAGCTTCCGTCGCCTTATAGCGTTGCCCAATCGGCTCTGAAGAGACTTTCTTCACCCAGACTTCCACATTGATAGTAATCGATGTGTTGCCGCGTTTGACACAGCTGGCGTAACAACAGACCACATCACCTACCGCAACGGGCTTAAGAAACGTCATGCCGTCGACGCGCACTGTTACTACCCGTCCATGAGCTATCTCTTTTGCCTGAATGGCTCCGCCCATATCCATTTGCGACATCAACCAGCCGCCAAAAATATCACCGTTTGCGTTGGTATCCGCAGGCATTGCCAGCGTACGCAGTACCAGTTCACCAACAGGCGTGCCCTGACTCATTTCTCTTCCTGCGGCATATGACGATAGATATAAACACCGCTTAACAGGGTAAACACCAGCGTGGCGGCGGTCAGGCCGAATACTTTAAAGTTAACCCAGACGTTTTGCGGCAGCCAGAAGGCAATGTAGATGTTCGCAATGCCGCAGATGATAAAGAATAATGCCCAGGCCACGTTAAGTTTTGCCCAGACATGTTCCGGCAAGGTGATTTCTTTTCCCAGCATGCGCTGGATAAGCGGCTTTTTCATCACCAGCTGGCTGACCAGCAGGGCGATAGCAAAGAGCGCGTAAATCACCGTGACCTTCCATTTAATAAATTCATCGTTATGGAAGAACAGGGTAAGGCCACCAAACACCGCCACCATCACAAAAGTGATAAGGGTCATTTTTTCCAGCTTGCGATATTTGTACCAGCTATAAACCAGCGCCAGCGCGGTGGCGACAATCAGCGCGCCGCTGGCAGCATAGATGTCGTACATCTTATAAAAAGCAAAGAAGACGATCAGGGGCAGGAAGTCGAGAAACTGCTTCATAGTCTGTTCCGTAAAGAAGGTAAGAGCTCCTGACTGACTATAACGCGCCGTCAGGAGCGAATGAAGATTACTGGCGAATAAGCATATATAAACGGAATAAATAGATGAGCAATACGCCGGAAATAAGATTGCTTATCGTGTTGGCTATCACCGCGCCAATTTGTGGCGACAAGGCTGCAAAAGAAGATGCAAGCAGCAGCAGGGCGGTTTTAGCCATCAGCCAGGCGATAACCGCCGGAGCGACCAGACGCATGTTGTTCCACACCAGACGAATGCTGTTACGCATCGCCTGGAAAATACCAGCTTTATCCTGCACCAGCATAACTGGCGCAAAGGCCAGCACGATGGCCAACAAAACCCCAGGCACCACAATCAGCATAATGCCGATCTGCACCATAAAAGTAGTAAGGAACATCAGAATAAACATTTTTGGTAATACAGGCGCGGCAGTACCTATTGCGCGTAGCGCGCTTACGCGATGCCCGGCTGAAACCATCTGCATCAGCACCAGCATGCTGCCAGCCAGAATCGCATTGCCGATAAGCCCGGAGAATGTCGATGCTGCCGAAGCTTTGAGTAACATTTGCTGTTGCTCAGGCGTCATGTTTTGCACAAGGTCAAACAGGCCAACGCTTCCGGCCAGGTTGTCGCCTTCGCTCAGAATGGCCATCTGTTCATCGCTGGGTGAAAACGCGTGACCGACGATCATCGAAATAAAGGCGCAAAGTAATGCGATCAGCAGGATGGTAACAAACTGATTGCGTAGAAAATTCCCCGTGTCACGGTACACAGAACCCGCCGTGATAGACATGCACTCTCCTTTGAAATTGCCCGGTTATACCTCAGCGCGCAATTGTACCCTGGATGCAGGAACTGTGGCACCACTAAGGCTCTGCGGAAAAATAAGGCTGAACGCTGGGCTGAGGTTAAATCGCGCTTTACCCGGCTTTATGAATAAAAATAACTCACCCATCGTCGTTATTTCATACAAATCCGGAACGTAAAGATTTTAAAAGCTCTCTTCAGACTGAAATTTGACTCCGGGCCACTAACCGGAATTAAAGGTTATCGTCAAAAATTAATCCAGATCATTAAATGTTAAATTAGCCCGCAAAGTGTGATCGAGGTTAGATCACTTTGTACTCATAAGTAGGTATATTCAGCCCGCTGTTAAAACCATAACAAGGGAAGGGCTATGAAAAAATTAACTTTGGCATTACTGGCGCTGGGCTGCTTATCCGGTGAAGCTTTAGCGCACGAAGCGGGCGAGTTTTTCATGCGCGCCGGTACGGCAACGGTTCGTCCAACGGAAGGCTCAGACGACGTGCTGGGAATGGGCGGTTTTAACGTCAGCAACAATACGCAGCTGGGGCTGACTTTTGATTATATGGTGACGGACGATATCGGTATCGAACTGCTGGCCGCCACGCCTTTCCGGCATAAAGTCGGCTTGGGCGCGACGGGTAATCTGGCCACCGTTAAGCAGCTTCCGCCAACGTTGATGGCGCAGTGGTACTTTGGCGATGCGAAAAGCAAAGCTCGCCCATACATCGGTGCCGGCATTAACTACACTAAATTCTTTGATACGGACTTTAACCAGACGGGTAAAGATGCAGGTCTGACCGATCTGAGCGTGAAAGATTCGTGGGGAGCGGCGGGGCAGGTCGGTCTGGACTATATGGTTAATGACGACTGGCTACTTAATATGTCGGTTTGGTACATGGATATCGATACTGAAGTGAAATTTAAACACAATGGAGAGCAGCAAAACATCGATACTCGCATCGATCCGTGGGTATTTATGTTCTCTGCGGGTTACCGCTTCTGATAATAAAGGCCGGATTATTCCGGCCTTTATTTATTACGCAGCGCGTGTCGCGCCTTTCATCGCCTGAACAAAGGTTTTCAGCTCGCTCAGCATCGCATCCGGATTATTAAGGTTCTTCTCAATAATCTTTACGATGGCCGAACCAGAAATAGCGCCCGCAGCACCGGCTTCAATCGCATCACGCACTTGCGAAGGCTCGGAGATACCAAATCCCTGCAGCGAAGGCGCGGCGTGATATTCCGTCAGTTTTTCCACCAGGTGATGAAGCGGCAACTGAGCGCGCGTCTCTGCGCCAGTGACACCAGCACGGGAAAGCAGATAGGTGTAGCCACGTCCGTGAGACGCAATCTCACGCAGCAAGTCATCATCCGCATTCGGCGGGCAGATAAAGATTGGCGCAACGTTATGGCGCATTGCCGCCTGGCGGAATGGCGCAGACTCCTCAACCGGCACATCTGCTATCAGCACCGAATCCACGCCCACTTTGGCGCACAGCGCATAAAACTCATCAATGCCGCGGCTATAGACCAGGTTGGCGTACATCAGCAGACCAATGGGAATTGCCGGATGCTTCTGACGGATAGCAGCCAGCATTTCGAAACACTGCGTTGGCGTAACGCCCGCTGCGAAAGCACGTAATGCTGCATTCTGAATGGTCGGGCCGTCTGCCAGCGGGTCAGAGAAAGGGATCCCCAGTTCCAGCGCGTCGGCACCGGCCTCAATCAGCGTATCGATAATTTTCAGCGACTGTTCCGGCGACGGGTCGCCAAGCGTAACGAAGGGAACAAAAGCGCCTTCATGGCGAGCCTGTAATTGCTCAAATGCGTGCTGATAACGTTCCATTACATTTCCCCTCGCGCTTTTAAGATGTCGTGAACGGTGAAGATATCTTTGTCGCCGCGGCCAGAGAGGTTCACTACCAACAGCTGTTCTTTTTCAGGATTGTCATGCATCATTTTCAGCGCGTGAGCCAGCGCGTGGGAGGACTCCAGCGCTGGAATAATCCCCTCTTTACGGCACAGCAGCTTAAAGGCGTCCAGCGCTTCTTCATCGGTAATCGACACGTAGTCCGCGCGACCGGTACTGTTCAGGTGCGCGTGCTGCGGGCCAACGGACGGGAAGTCCAGACCGGCGGAAATAGAATAGGACTCTTCAATCTGGCCTTCATCGGTCTGCATCATCGGCGATTTCATACCAAAATAGATGCCCACGCGCCCGTGTTTCAACGGCGCACCGTGCTCGCCGCTTTCGATGCCGTGCCCGGCTGGTTCAACGCCAATCAGCCCGACTTTGGTATCGTTAATAAAATCTGCAAACATACCGATGGCGTTTGAACCGCCGCCGACGCAGGCGATAACCGCATCCGGCAGACGGCCTTCTCTTTCGAGGATCTGTGCTTTCGTCTCTTCACCAATCATGCGCTGGAATTCACGCA
>DALYUA010000036.1:0-13857 GCA_031993245.1 Buttiauxella sp.
GGCGGCGTGGATACGAATGAATTAAGCTCGCGCACTATGGAAGCCAAAAAAGTACCGGGCCTTTACTTCATCGGAGAGGTGATGGACGTTACCGGTTGGCTGGGCGGCTATAACTTCCAGTGGGCCTGGAGTTCCGCCTGGGCCTGCGCTCAGGCGCTGATTGTTGAGTGACAAGCACGTCGCCATACACAAGATGCTATAGGTGCGAAGCGAAAGCACCTGAAATGAAAGAAGCGAGGGCTTTTATCAGGTTTAAAACAGGTGCCAGAGTCGCAGTCAGCAACGTCGCTCCGCAGGTGTGATGGCTCGGCTGCAGCGAAACTCCTTTGGTACGCTGAGCTTCTTTTCATCCAAAAGCCTGAGTCACCCGCATTTTGGTGTTCCACCTTTCTATTTATTTTTCTTGGCGTTATCTTTTTTTCTGGTTTATACATCGTTGGGAGAATTTGTCATTCTTTCCGTACTTCCTGCTGAACTGCTTGTTCAATGCAAAATCGAATCTTAAACCTTAATATATGAGTGGTCTTTCTTTCCGCTCTGAAAAAATTTTATACAGTTAAACCCAGCCATAGTATCGCTGGATTTACAAATCCTGAAGGAGACAGGACCATTAACTTAATGATTTTTTGAGGTTTAACGATAAATATACCGCGCAGTCAAAAAATAATCTTAAAAACGCTTTAAAAGACAATTGCGATTAAATTATAATCTCTTTTTATTGCAAAAATTAATGATTGAAGATGCGTGCTATTGTCGTAATGTTAAGCCTTATGCTGTTTTCCATAGCTTGTTCTGCAGAGGTGCCTGACTCTGAGGATAAAATCATTTTAACGATATCAGGTAATATAGAAAAGAAAAATGAAGACGGGCAGATTCAGTTTAATATTGCATCGCTTAAAAAGCTTGGAATGGAAAGTTTTTATACTTCTTCTCCATGGTATGAAGGGCGGACTAAATTTGAAGGAGTTCCGCTTAATAAGCTAATGGATGCAGTCGGAGCCAGAGGGCATATTGCCAGGGTAATTGCCCTCAACGATTATGTTACTACTATCCCGCTTGAGGATTTTAAAAAATATCCTGTTATTCTGGCGTTAAAAGTAAATGATAAATATATGCAAGTCAGAGATAAGGGCCCTTTGTTTATTGTCTATCCCTATGACAGTAAGCCAGAGTTAAATAACCAGATTTATTATTCAAGATCTGCATGGCAAGTTTATAAAATTATAATTCAGTAGTGTTGTTGGAGATTTTATGAACAGAGTCCTTACTGCCATTATTTTTGTTATTTTTATATCCACTGGATATATATCTTTCCTGGTAAGTGAAAGACAGCACGAACTTCAAAAACTCACGCAATATACAACTTCCTGGTCTGTCGGGCAATTGGTTTCTGAATATTTCAAACTTGAATCCTGGCTGGGCTTATATGCGATGAATGACAAGAATGTGACTCGAGATATTATCAGATTGCGTCTGGATATTATGCTTAGCCAAAATGAGCTCATGAAGGGAGGGGATTTATATCATCTAATAGAAAAAACAACTGAACATCGTACATTAGCAGCGAAACTGGATAAAAATCTTCAATACCTTGATATGCAGCTATCCGTAATGAGTCGATCTGATATTGAAGCATTCCTTATAAAAATGCATGAATTAGACACCTCCATGAGCATGCTTTCATCAAGTGCAATGTCAAATGACTTAAACGCTGTAAATATTACCAATCATAAAATAAAAAACCTCTATTCTGTCTATACCGTATTATCTGTATTGCTAATGGTTCTGAGTATGATACTGGGTATTATGATCCTTTATCAGAATAAAAATATTATGAAGGCTCATGGTCAGGTGAAGCGACTGGCGGAAGAGCTTCAGTCATCAAAAGAAAAACTGCAACACCAGAATAAAAAACTAAAATACGATGTCTATCATGACTCGCTGACTGGTATGCGAAACCGGCTTTATTTCTGGAAGCACTTAAAAATCGTTATTACACTTGCACAGTTAAACGGTGGTTCCGTTACTGTGATGCTGTTTGATTTGGATCGGTTTAAAGAGGTGAATGATACACTTGGTCATGATGCCGGAGATAAGCTATTACAAGAAATAGCTACCCGTCTGGCCAACATTAGCTATAAAAACGAAACTTTTTACCGTTTAGGTGGTGACGAATTTGCGCTTATTTCCTCTGATTTAACAGAAAATATGGCTGTCGAAAGAGCCCGTATCATCAGCGACTGTGTCAGCCAGGCTTATAGCATTTACGGTGCTACTGTTAATATAGAAACCTGTGTTGGTATATTTATCTCAGATACTGAGAGACGTTCTGATTATATTTATAAATCTGCCGATCTGGCGCTGTATGATGCAAAAAGAAAAGGTGCCAGCCACATCAAAGTTTTCAAGCCAGAAATGCTGCAGCAGATTAAAGCGAATATGATGCTTGAAAAAGACCTGCTACATTCTTTAGATAATGATGAGTTAAAAGTCTATTATCAACCCATTATAGATTCATATAGTGGAAAAATAGATGGATATGAGGCTCTTCTCCGTTGGTTTCATCCTTCGAGGGGGATGGTGGCACCTGATATTTTTATCCCGATTGCTGAAAAAACAGGTTTTATTAACAAAGTTGGCCGTTGGGTTCTCGAAAAAGCATGTTTGGAGGCCGCCTCCTGGAAAGTTGCAGCCAGCATTTCGGTAAACGTCTCTCCCGTGCAGCTGAACAGCATTTCCTTCGTCGATATAGTGATGAGTGCGCTGAAAAAATCCGGCCTGGCCGCTGAACGACTTGAACTGGAAATTACAGAATCGACCCTCTTCAATGAGAGCGATACCTCATTATCGATTTTGGTCAACCTGAGAAAAATGGGTGTAAAAGTCTCGATCGATGATTTCGGAACGGGTTATTCATCGCTGTCCCGTTTGAGCATGCTTTCCTTTGATAAAATAAAAATAGACAAATCATTTATAAAAGATATCTCAACGCAAAAAGACGCCTTTAACATCACTAAGCTGATGTTAGTTTTGGCCCGTCGTCTTAATATGAAGACGGTGGCTGAAGGTGTGGAAACGGAGGAGCAGCTTGAATGTCTGCAATCGCTGGGTTGCGATTTGGTGCAAGGTTATCTCTTTGGTAAGGCAGAGCCTTTAATTGATGAAACTATCACCTTCTCATACTTCACAAACGTTATCGCTGACTGAAAGACAGATAAGGGAAGGTTTGATTTCAATTATCTCCCGGGGTGATGCCAATGACTAAATGCTTTCCGGCCAGAGCCGGATTTCCCACAGCCGAAAGAGCCGGAAGAAAGTATGCCTCCCGCCAGCCCGGCTTTGCCACAACCAGAGCAGTTCCCTTACCCGGCAGATAAGGTCGCAGATAACCTACGGTGTCAGACAGCGGTCGCACATCTTCATGAAGATAAATGTTCAGCTCATCGCGGATATATGCCCGGCGGGAGACGATCCTCTGCCACAGCTCAGGGTACAGAGCGGCCAGCTCCAGACGAAGCGTTGAAGTAAGGAATAACAACCACATCCAGATAATCCTGCACGCAGGGATCCAGCTCAATCGCATTTAACGCGGTTAACGCCGCGCCTGAAGCAAGATTAGTCCCGTATTCATAACGGGCTATTTCATTGGCGTTATTGATGGTTCTGGCAGCCAGAGTGCGGCCCGATAAAAATTTCTGTTGCGTTTAACATCCGCTGGCAGCGCCGCCCGGATGGCCTGATATATGATGAGCGTGTCCAGCTGCCGCTGCGCCATTCGCTGGAGAATTTTGTCAGGCCTTTCCTGAAGAGTCTGGTCGTTTAGGGTGACGCCCGGGAGGCTGAGGTAGATCGCCGGGGAGTTAACCGCGGCCAGGTTGAATGACACCTGAAACCCAGGACGTTTCTCCTTAAACAGTTGCGAAGAGAGCAGGATGGATTTTTCCTGCTCCCTCGGCGACAAAACTAACGTTTTTGCCGCCCGGCGCATGACTTAATGCCTTAGCCTGGCAACCGGCTCTTTGGCCGCCCAGGGCCAAGCAGAATCGCCAGTTTGGCTCCGCCTTTGGTGGTTTCCATCAGGATCTTACACACGCTGGTAAGGGGTACAGAAAGCAGCATGCCGACCGGGCCGAGTAGCCATCCCCAGAACAGCAACGAGAGAAAGACCACGAATGTCGACATTCCCAGTCCACGGCCCATCATGCGCGGCTCGACGATATTCCCCAGCACCATATGTACGGCGAGGAACAGCGCACCGACCATAAACATTTCGTAAGTGCCGTTAAACAAGAACGCCTGAATCATCGGCGGAATAGCGGAAATGACCGAGCCGATATTGGGAATATAGTTCAGCAGAAAGCCCAGCACGCCCCACATCAACGCAAACTGTACGCCCAGCAGCACCAGCCCGGCCCAGATAATGGCGCCTGTCCACAGGCTTATCAGCGTCTTCAGCGCCAGGTAGTGTGTGACGCCTTTAAGCGCCCGGTGCAGGCCGGCGATATGAATCTGCGGATTAGAAAGCGCAAAACGCAGCTTATAGGGAACGTGACGCACCTCAAACAGCATAAAAACGACGGTCATCACTAACAGTAAAGTGCTCGCCATGGCGCCGGAAAGGCCGGTCATTAACGTGGTGGCGAAAGCCATCACCTTTTCGGAGTCCAGACGTTGCAGCATGCGCTCGGGTGAAAGCCTCAGGTGAATCAAGGGGATAGATCTTTCGAACTCCAGAACCTTTTGCATCAGCATTTTATTGTATTTCGGCAGCATAGCCAGAAACTCATTCATCGACGCCGCCAGTACGCCAATCAGCAGGGTCAGCATAATCAGCATCACGAAGACCACGATAGTAATAGCCAGCGGACGTCTTACGCCGCGACGAATAAACCAGGTAACAAGGGGGTTGAGTACGATGGCGAAAAACAGCGCCATCAGGAGCTGCACGATAATATCCGCCGCCGCGTGGATGCCGGCAAGAATAATCACCAGCGCGGAGAGCTTCAGGAGAATGTGTAGCCCGGCTTTATCGGGTTCGAGGGGCGGCATGGAGAATTCCTTTCTGTTATCGATCTTCATAGTGTAGCGCTTTGTTTCCCGTTCAGAAGGCTGCTGGAAAGTCAGTAGCTGAAATTCAGGCCAGGACTTGTTTATACTGTGCAACCGCTGTTTCCTAAGTGAATGCTGATGCCTGACCTTACCCCTCAATCCGCGACAGGCGGTTTGCGCCTCAATCTGCAAATCGTTTCTGTGGTGATGTTTAACTTCGCAAGCTATATGACCATTGGCCTGCCGCTGGCGGTGCTGCCGGGGTATGTCCATGATGTCATGGGCTTTAGCGCCTTTTGGGCGGGTTTGGTCATCAGCCTGCAATATTTTGCCACGTTGTTGAGCCGCCCGCATGCCGGGCGTTATGCGGATTTGCTCGGGCCGAAAAAAATAGTCGTGTTTGGCTTATGCGGCTGCTTTCTGAGCGGCGTCAGCTACATGCTGGCAGCGCTTGGTAGCGGCTGGCCGATGGTGAGTTTAATTTTACTCTGCCTTGGACGTGTGATTCTGGGGATCGGACAAAGTTTTGCCGGGACTGGCTCCACGCTTTGGGGTGTGGGGGTGGTTGGCTCATTGCATATTGGGCGAGTCATTTCCTGGAACGGTATCGTCACCTATGGCGCGATGGCGATTGGCGCGCCGCTCGGCGTGCTGTTCTGGCACATGGGCGGGCTGAAGCTTCTGGCGGCAATTATTATGGCCGTGGCGCTGGTTGCCATTCTTCTGGCGCTGCCGCGTCCGGCGGTCAAGGCTGGTAAAGGGAAGCCGCTGCCGTTTCGGGCGGTGCTTGGGCGCGTCTGGCTCTATGGAATGGCCCTTGCGCTGGCCTCCGCAGGCTTCGGCGTTATCGCCACCTTTATCACGCTCTTCTACGATGCCAAAGGTTGGGATGGCGCAGCCTTTGCGCTCACGCTCTTTAGCTGTGCGTTTGTTGGCACTCGCTTACTTTTCCCGAACGGCATTAACCGCCTGGGCGGGCTGAATGTAGCGATGATCTGCTTCGTGGTGGAGATTATCGGGCTACTGCTGGTGGGAGTTGCGGACGATCCGTGGATGGCGAAAGTCGGCACGTTTATGACTGGCGCAGGTTTCTCGCTGGTGTTCCCGGCGCTGGGCGTTGTGGCGGTGAAAGTTGTGCCGCAGCAGAACCAGGGCAGCGCGTTAGCAACCTATACCGTTTTTATGGATTTATCTCTTGGTATCACCGGACCGCTTGCTGGCCTGGTGATGGCTTACGCGGGCGTGCCGGTCATTTATCTGGCGGCGGCGGGACTGGTATTTATCGCGCTGATTCTGGCCTGGCAGTTAAAAAAACGGCCCCCGGTTGAGCAACCGGAGGCCGTGACGCCCACATCAGATTAATTACTTGATGATGAGGGTATTGATGATGTTCTCAGCGGCAGACTGCGCCTGCTGCTGATTGTCCGCAGGCAGAGTAATCTGCATGGTCAATAACTTATCATCCACTTTGCTCAGGATAACCGACGAGTAGGCGGTTTGACCTTTTGCCGAGATAACGGTGTCGAGCTGTTGCAGGTTATGGCCTTTAAGCTCGATGGTCTTATTGGTTACAACCTGCAGCTGCGGATCACGAGCGCGCTGCTGCTCTTCCAGACGTTTTGCCAGCGCTTCTAAATCATCGGTAGTGTTGTCGCCAACGATGACGATAACCGCTTTCTGACCGGTAGCGTCGGAGTAGACATGCATATTATTCGTCTGCGTGCCCACTTTACCGCTTTGATCCGTCATATCCGGCGGCAGGGCGAAACTGACCTTGCCGTCAAGCAGGCTAACCGGCTGAGCGTTGGCGTTGCCTTCTGCTGCAGCCCCTTCGGCTGGAGTTTTGGTATCGTTGTTGTCACAGGCGGCAAGCCCAAAAACCAGCAGGCCGATACCGACATATTTAACCAGGTTACGCATGACTTCATCCTTTACGTTAACAAGCCGTTGAGGCCAATCCCAGCATCTTAGCACAAGATAATTCAAGCACGGTCAACCGGGCTGTAACGCCGACATTTCAGATTTGTCCGCCAGACGTTTCATCAACATATTGAGCAGCACGCCATACATTGGCAGGAAGAACAAAAGGCTTATCAAAACCTTAAAGCAGTAATCGACGATGGCGATCTCTACCCAGTGCTGCGCCATAAACGCATCCGGGCTGCGCCAGAAGGCGATAAAGAAGAAGGAGAGCGTATCGCTCACGTTACCGAAAAGCGTAGAAGCCGTCGGCGCAAGCCACCAGCGTTTGCTCTGACGCAGGCGGTTAAACACGTGCACATCGAGGATCTGCCCCAGCGCGTAAGCCATAAAGCTTGCGGTGGCGATACGGGCGACAAAGAGATTGAAGTGCACCAGCGCCTCAAATCCTTGCCAGCTGCCCATATAAAACAGAGCCGAAATAGCGTAAGAAATCACCAGAGCCGGGATCATGACAACGAAGATAATACGACGCGCGAGCGGGGCGCCGAAAATCCGCACCGTCAGATCGGTTGCCAGGAAGATAAACGGGAAGCTGAATGCGCCCCAGGTCGTATGAAACCCGAAGACCGAAACCGGGAGCTGCACCAGATAATTGCTGGAGGTGATCACCAGCAAATGGAATAGCGATAGCCAGAACAGCGCTTTCATACGCCGTTGAGTTTGGAACTGCGTCATATTTTAGCCTTTTTAATGAATGGGGTGAGGGAACCCAGGTACTGCTTTTTAAAAGCCGGAGGATAATACTGCTTTAGCCCCGCATTGCAATGGTTAATTTTAACGCAATCGTTCACGTCGCTTGCACGATATTTTACCGGGCGTAAACTAGCGCGGTTTTTGTAAATGCGAGACTGTTATGACCGATTTATTCGCCAACCCGGACCATACCCTTGACGCTTCAGGCCTGCGCTGCCCCGAGCCGGTAATGATGGTGCGTAAAACCGTACGCAATATGCAGCCTGGCGAGACGCTGCTGATCATCGCCGACGATCCGGCCACCACACGTGATATCCCCGGTTTTTGTCGCTTTATGGAACATGAGCTGATAGCGTTTCAGGCGGAATCTCTGCCTTACCGTTACCTGCTGCGTAAAGGTCAGTAATTTGTCTCTCCCTGTGCGCTTCGCACAGGGCTTGTGAACCCGCTTTGCACCTCTTCTGAACCCCAATTTCATTTTTTGTTGCTTTTGTGAACTGCTTCACCACCGCTTTTTTTCATTCAGGCTAACTTCTAATCGTCAAAATAAAACATTGTTTTACTTCTTACCTACCCCTACCTCTTTTTTGGAGCGACACGATGAAGAAGACTTTAATGCCTGCTTTTGCTGGCCTGTGCCTGTCCACCGCGTCACTGCTGTTTGCTCAGGCAGGCTACGCGCAAGTGATCAAAGCTGCTGATGTGCATCCTGAAGGCTACCCGAACGTGGTGGCGGTTCAACATATGGGCGAGAAGCTCAAGCAACAAACTAACGGCGAGCTGGAAATCAAAGTCTTCCCAAGCGGCGTACTGGGTGATGAAAAGCAGATGATTGAACAGGCGCAGATGGGAGCCATCGATATGATTCGCGTCTCCATGGCCCCGGTTGCTGCCATTCTGCCAGATGTTGAAGTCTTTACCCTGCCGTACGTGTTCCGCGATGAAGATCATATGCACAAAGTGATCGATGGCGAGCTGGGCAAAGAGATCGGCGACAAGCTCACGTCTAACCCGAAATCCCGCCTGGTATTCCTCGGCTGGATGGATTCCGGCACACGTAACCTGATTACCAAAAAACCGGTGGTAAAACCTGAAGATCTTAAGGGGATGAAGATTCGCGTACAGGGCAGTCCGGTTGCGCTTGCCACGCTCAAAGATATGGGAGCTAACTCCGTGGCGATGGGCGTAAGCGAAGTGTACAGCGGGATGCAGACCGGGGTTATTGACGGCGCGGAAAACAACCCGCCAACGTTCATCGCCCATAACTACATGCCGGTTGCCAAAAATTACACCCTGAGCGGCCACTTTATCACCCCGGAAATGCTGCTCTACTCCAAAGTGAAGTGGGACAAGCTGAGCGCCGACGACCAGCAAAAAATTCTCAAGCTTGCCCGCGAAGCGCAAATGGAACAGCGCGAACTGTGGAATGCCTATAACAAACAGGCGCTGGAGAAAATGAAGGCAGGCGGCGTGCAGTTCCATGAAATCGACAAGGCCTGGTTTGTGAAAGCAACCGAGCCGGTGCGCAAAGAGTATGGCGAGAAGCATCAGGATCTGATGAAAGCTATCGCTGACGTCCAGTAATTCCAACGGCTTATATTTTCGTGGAGGGCGTATGTCCCAAAGCTTCTCGAACTGGATGGATAAAGTTTACCTGGCGGCGATGATCGTCGCCGGTTTCTCTTTGCTTATCATGACCGTCATTATTCCGATTGGGATCTTCTCGCGCTACGTGCTGAACCGTGGAGAGTCCTGGCCGGAGCCGGTGGCTATTATCTGCATGGTGACATTTACGTTCATCGGCGCGGCGGTAAGCTATCGCGCCGGCTCCCACATCGCGGTAAATATGCTGACGGACCGGCTGCCGCAGGTGCTGCAAACGTTCTGCGCGCGTATTGTCGATCTGCTGATGCTGCTGATTTCAGGCGTGATGTTTTACTACAGCTACTTCCTGTGCGTGGATCTTTGGGAACAACCTGTTGCGGAGTTTCCCGTCCTGACATCAGGGCAAACCTACCTGCCGTTGCCGATTGGCGCGGTGTTGCTGATTTTGTTTGTTATCGAGCGATTGCTGTTTGGTTCTCAGGAGAACCGTCCGGTGGTAATGCTTGGTAATCACGGTTAACGGCCGGGGGATTCCAACATGGATGCATTTGTTTTATTAGCCACGCTCGCCGTGCTGCTGGCCGTGGGCATGCCGGTGGCGTTCGCCGTTGGGCTCAGCGCCATTGTCGGCGCGCTGTGGATTGAGCTGCCGCTTGAAGCGATCATGATTCAAATCACCAGCGGGGTGAATAAGTTCACCCTGCTTGCGATCCCGTTTTTCATCCTGGCGGGGGCAATTATGGCGGAAGGCGGCATTGCGCGGCGTCTGGTGAATTTCGCCTATATATTTGTCGGCTTTATTCGCGGCGGCCTGTCGCTGGTGAATATTGTGGCTTCTACTTTCTTCGGCGCGATTTCGGGTTCCTCGGTTGCGGATACCGCGTCGATCGGTAGCGTGATGATCCCGGAAATGGAGAGGAAAGGCTATCCACGCGAATATGCAGCGGCGGTCACGGCTAGCGGATCGGTGCAGGCGATTTTGATCCCGCCAAGCCATAACTCGGTGATTTACTCGCTGGCGGCAGGCGGCTCGGTTTCTATCGCCACGCTATTTATTGCCGGCGTGCTGCCGGGATTATTGCTGGGCGTAAGCCTGATGGTGATGTGTCTGGGTTTCGCGCATAAACGCGGTTATCCAAAAGGGGAACGTATTCCCTTTAAGCAGGCGCTGAAAATCTTCTTTGATGCGCTATGGGGTCTGATGACGGTTGTGATAATCCTCGGCGGCATTTTGACCGGCGTCTTTACCGCAACGGAATCTGCGGCGGTTGCCTGCGTATGGGCGTTTTTCGTCACCATGTTTATCTACCGCGATTACAAATGGAACGAACTGCCGAAACTGATGTTCCGCACTGTAAAAACCGTCTCTATCGTCATGATTTTGATTGGTTTTGCGGCGGCGTTTGGCGCAGTGATGACCTATATGCAGCTTCCTGCGCGTATCACCGAGTTCTTTACGTCGCTGTCAGATAACAAGTACGTGATCCTGATGTACCTGAACGTGATGCTGCTGCTGATCGGCACGTTGATGGACATGGCGCCGATCATTTTGATCCTGACGCCGGTATTGCTGCCGGTGACCAACTCGCTGGGTATCGATCCGGTGCATTTCGGGATGATCATGATGGTGAATCTGGGTATCGGCCTGATTACGCCGCCGGTTGGCTCGGTGCTGTTTGTCGCAAGCGCGGTCAGCAAGCAGAAGATAGAAACGGTGGTGCGGGCCATGCTGCCGTTCTACTTCATGCTGCTGCTGGTGCTGGCAATGGTAACCTACATTCCGTGGGTTTCGCTGTGGCTGCCGCATGCTCTGGGAATGAACTGAAGTCATTGCAGGCCGGGTAAGCAACGTTACCCGCCTGATTCTTTGAATGGCTATCTCTTACGCAGCAAACGCAACGCATTCGCCGTGACCAGAGCCGTAGCTCCCGAATCGGCGAGCACCGCCAGCCACAGGCCGGTAATCCCCAGCAGCGTTGTGACCAGGAATATTCCTTTCAGGCCCAGCGCTATGGTGATGTTCTGCCGAATATTGCTGTGCGTTGCCCGCGCGAGATTAATCATGCCCGCAATTTCCGTCAGGCGGTTGTGCGTCAGCGCCGCGTCTGCGGTTTCCAGAGCCACGTCGGTCCCGCTGCCCATGGCAATGCCGATGGTCGCGGCTTTCATGGCTGGGGCATCGTTGATGCCGTCACCGATCATTGCCAGCGGCTGCCGGGCGTTCAACTCATTTACCGCTTTAACTTTGTCGGCGGGCAGCAGGCTGGCGCGGTAATCCATACCTAATTCACCGGCAATGGCGGCAGCGGCGCGTGGGTTATCACCCGTCAGCATTACGCCCTGTACACCGATACTTTTCAGGGCCGCAATCGCTTCTCTGGCATCGCTGCGCAGCGTGTCGCGCATGGCAATAATACCCAGCAACCGACTTTGGCTGACAGCGGCAATCACCGTCTGGCCTTGTGCTTCAAGCTGTGTGATGCGCTGTTGCCAGCTCGCAATTAGCACGGCGGTGAGGAGTTTCCCGGGCGAGCAAAGCAGCAGCGTTTCGCCATCGATTATTGCTTCCACACCCACGCCCGCCAGCGCACGGTGCGATTCCGTAACCGGCAGGGTAAGTTCCCGCCGCTGCGCTTCACGAACAATGGCCTGCGCGAGAGGGTGCGACGAGCCTTGCTCAACGGCGGCAGCCAGCGCCAGCAGATCGTTTTCGGTCAGCGAATCAGCCACTTCAATGGCGGTAACCTGTGGCTTTCCTGCTGTCAGCGTACCGGTTTTATCGAATGCAATGTGCTGGATCTGCCCGAGGCGCTCCAGCGCCGCGCCGCCTTTTATTAATGCGCCGCGCCGAGCGGCGGCTGCGAGGCCTGAGGTTATCGCCGCCGGCGTCGAGATAACTAATGCGCAAGGACAGCCAATCAGCAGCAGCGCCAGCCCTTTGTAGATCCACTCACTCCAGCTTTGCCCGAACAACAGCGGTGGAATGACCGCGGCAAGCAATGCAATCGCCATAATAATCGGCGTATAGATGCGGCTGAAACGGTCGATAAAGCGTTCTATCGGCGCGCGGCGTTCGTCGGCTTCTTCGATTAAACGCAAAATGCGATCGATAGCGCTGTCGCCCGGCTCAGAGATCACCTCGAGCTGAACAAGCCTGTCGATGCTGGTGCTGCCCGCCGGGACTTTTTCGCTCTGGCTGCGTTCTACCGGCACCGATTCGCCGGTTAATGCGCTTTCGTCGAAGCTGGCGCTGTCGTTGAGCAGGCGGCCATCCGCCGCTAACCGGCCTCCAGCGGAGACTTCGATTACATCGCCCGGACGAAGTTCGCTCAGCGCGATGTTTTCTCTTTCGCCGTTGCGAATGCGCGTTGCGACTTCCGGTTTGAGCGCCATCAGAGCACTCACTCCGCGTCTGGCACGGCTTGCCGCGAAGGATTCAAGGCGTTCGCCAATCAGAAATAACACCAGTACCATGGCCGCTTCGGCAGTGGCGCCGATAAAAAGCGCGCCAATCGCGGCGACGCTCATCAGCGTTTCGATAGCGAACCAGTTACCGCTGCGGATCAGGCGCAAGGCCTGACGTGCAATGGGCCACAGGCCGACCAGCGTGGTGACGATAAACGCCATATTTCCGAATGGATGATTGAACTGCTCCAGCCCCCAACTAATTGCCATCATGACGATCAGAGTGATGAGCGATATGTTTTCGCGCCAGCCGGAACTGGCGTCAGCTACCGGCGCGGCGCTGTCGCGAAGTGTATAGCCGGCAGCTTTTACTGCTTTCTCAACTTCCTGACGAACGTCGCGTGGCGCGGTAACGAGCAGTTTTTCAGTCGTAAACAGAACCTGGACATGCTGTATGTCCGGGATTTTTTTTACCGCGTTTTCGACTTTGCGCGCGCAGGCGGCGCAGTCCATGCCTGTAACCAGCCAGCTATAGCGTTTGCCATTTTGCGGAAGCATTTCAGGTTCGGGTATGCTGTAACACTGCTCGTCTTTACAGCAGGAGGAGGCTTCGACCGGTAGCGGGCTTAACTTTGCTTTTGCAAACTGCGGGGGGATTTTAGCGTTGTTCATACGCCCTCCTGTCCTGGGTAATGAAAATATTCTCATTACCGATGTTACACTCTGGAGCTTACTCCAGAGTCAAGAGGGAATATGCGGGTCAGATATACAGCGATCGGACAATCATAAAATGCCCGGCAAAATAGCAGGCGGCGACGATGGCGCTGTCCGCGGTAAAACGGCGGCGGTAGTGGCTAGCCAGCCAGACAATATTGCCCAACAGCAGGAGCGTTGCGCCAACAAAACCAGAGAGGCTGGCGCTGCCTGGGCGGAAGAAATAGAGCTCGCCCGCCAGCCACACCATGACCAGCGTCATGCCGATAAAGGTCATGATCGGCCAGCGGAAAGTTTCCAGCCGCGTCCAGATGAGGGCCACCAACAGCACTCCCACAATCAGCAGGGCGAGGGGCAACGGCCAGAAAAAGGAGAATGTCATCCGGCTGGCGAAATAAAGGGTGTAGA
>DALYUA010000037.1:0-13840 GCA_031993245.1 Buttiauxella sp.
GCACCGGACCTTTCCAGTTGAGCGAGTACCATGCTGGTCAGTACATCCGCCTGGCCCGCAATCCTGCTTACTGGCGTGGCGTTCCGCTAATGCCGCAGGTGGTGCTGGATTTAGGTTCTGGCGGCACCGGACGCTTATCAAAACTGCTTACCGGCGAGTGCGACGTGCTGGCTTATCCTGCCGCCAGCCAGCTTACTATTCTGCGTGACGATCCGCGTCTGCGCCTGACCCTGCGCCCGGGAATGAACATCGCTTATCTGGCTTTTAATACCAACAAAGCGCCGTTGAACAATCCTGAGGTGCGCCATGCGCTTGCTTTAGCGATTAACAACCAGCGCCTGATGCAGTCTATTTATTACGGTACGGCAGAAACTGCCGCTTCGATTTTGCCGCGCGCCTCCTGGGCATACGACGGCGATGCTAAAATTACCGAATACAATCCCGCAAAAGCGCGCCAGCGTCTTAAGGCGCTGGGAGTTAATAATCTTGAGCTGCGTCTGTGGGTGCCAACCAGCTCCCAGGCCTGGAACCCAAGCCCGCTAAAAACCGCCGAACTGATTCAGGCCGATATGGCGCAGATTGGCGTGAAGGTAATCATCGTGCCCGTCGAAGGCCGCTTCCAGGAGGCGCGTTTGATGGATATGAACCACGATCTGACGCTGGCTGGCTGGGCGACGGACAGTAACGATCCCGACAGCTTCTTCCGCCCGATGCTGAGCTGCGCGGCGATTGGGTCGCAAACCAACTATGCCCGCTGGTGTAATTCACAGTTCGACAGCGTGCTGCAAAAGGCGCTGGCGTCGCAACAGCTCGCCTCGCGCATCGAAGCCTATAATCAGGCGCAGAATATTCTGGCTAATGAACTCCCCGTCCTGCCGCTGGCCTCTTCGCTGCGCCTGCAGGCCTATCGTTATGACATTAAAGGGCTGGTATTGAGTCCGTTTGGTAACGCGTCCTTTGCGGGCGTGTTTCGTGAAGACGTAGAGGTGAAAAAACCATGATCATCTTTACCCTGAGGCGTTTGTTGCTGCTGCTGATCACATTACTCTTCCTGGCGATGGTCGGATTCAGCCTGAACTACTTTACGCCGCACGCGCCTTTGCAGGGCGCATCGTTATGGAATGCCTGGGTATTCTGGTTTGAAAGCCTGCTGCACTGGGATTTTGGCGTTTCCAGCATCAACGGGCAGTCCATTAACGAACAGCTACGCAATGTCTTCCCGGCCACCATGGAACTGTGCCTGCTGGCCTTTGGCCTGGCGCTGTTGATTGGCATTCCCGTGGGCATGCTTGCGGGTATTACGCGTAACAGATGGCAGGACAAACTGATCGGCGCGTTAGCCTTGGTGGGTTTTTCTATCCCGGTGTTCTGGTTCGCCCTGCTGCTGACGCTCTTTTTCTCACTCACGCTTGGCTGGTTCCCCGTCTCCGGCCGTTTCGATTTGCTTTATGAGGTGAAATCCGTCACCGGTTTTGCGCTGGTGGACGCCTGGCTTTCCGACTCGCCTTATCGGGAGGAGATGATCGTGAGCGCCGTGCGGCATATCATACTGCCGGTTATTACGCTTGCCGTTGCCCCAACAACGGAAGTTATTCGTCTGATGCGCCTGAGCACCAGCGAAGTATTCGATCAGAACTATATAAAAGCGGCGGCCACCCGCGGGCTATCGCGCTTCACTATTCTGCATCGCCACGTGCTGCACAACGCCCTACCGCCGGTTATTCCACGTCTGGGATTGCAATTTTCCACCATGCTGACGCTGGCGATGATCACCGAAGTGGTCTTTAGCTGGCCGGGGCTTGGGCGCTGGCTTATTAACGCTATTCGCCAGCAGGATTACGCGGCTATCTCCGCGGGCGTGATGGTCATCGGTTCGTTAGTTATTATCGTTAACGTGATTTCCGATATTCTGGGTGCCATGGCTAACCCGCTGAAACATAAGGAATGGTATGCCTTACGATAGCGTCTATCGCGAGAAACGACCGCCAAGCACGTTGCGCCTGACCTGGCGAAAATTCTACGGCGATACCTCGGCAATGGTTGGCCTCTACGGCTGCGGCGCGCTGGTTCTGCTGTGCGTTTTTGGCGGCGTATTTGCCCCTTATGGCCTCGATCAGCAATTTCTTGGCTATCAGCTTCTGCCGCCGTCCTGGTCCCGCTATGGCGAAGTCTCTTTCTTCCTCGGTACGGACGATTTAGGTCGCGATGTGCTGAGCCGTCTGTTAAGCGGCGCGGCTCCCACCGTTGGCAGTGCTTTTGTGGTTACGCTTGCGGCGACTATCTGTGGCGTAGTGCTCGGCGTGGTAGCTGGCGCAACGCACGGCCTGCGCTCCGCCGTACTTAACCATATCCTTGATACGTTGCTCTCTATTCCTTCGCTGCTGCTGGCGATCGTTGTGGTGGCGTTTGCCGGCCCGCATCTCACGCACGCTATGTTCGCCGTCTGGCTGGCGCTGCTGCCGCGCATGGTGCGCTCGGTGTACAGCGCGGTTCATGACGAGCTGGAAAAAGAATACGTTGTTGCCGCGCGTCTCGACGGTGCCTCAACGCCCAATATTTTGTGGTTCGCCGTGATGCCAAACACCGCCTCAAGTCTGGTCACGGAAATCACCCGCGCGCTGTCGATGGCGATACTGGATATTGCCGCGCTGGGCTTTTTGGATCTTGGCGCACAGCTACCCTCACCAGAATGGGGAGCGATGCTTGGCGACGCGCTGGAACTGATTTATGTTGCGCCCTGGACCGTGATGCTTCCGGGTGCAGCGATTATGATTAGTGTATTGCTGGTCAATCTGCTGGGCGACGGCCTGCGCCGGGCGATTAACGCGGGGGTGCAATAATGCCATTACTTGATATCCGCAATCTGACCATCGAATTTATGACCTCGGAAGGCTGGGTGAAAGCCGTCGATCGCGTCAGCATGACGCTCAGCGAAGGCGAAATTCGTGGTCTGGTGGGTGAGTCTGGTTCAGGCAAGAGCCTGATTGCCAAAGCTATCTGCGGCGTGACCAAAGACAACTGGCGGGTTAGCGCAGACCGCATGCGCTTTGATGATATCGACCTGCTACGCCTCACCGCACGCCAGCGTCGTCGCCTGGTCGGCCATAACGTGTCGATGATTTTCCAGGAGCCGCAGTCGTGCCTCGACCCGTCTGAACGGGTCGGCCAACAGCTCACGCAAAACATTCCGGGCTGGACTTATAAAGGCCGCTGGTGGAAACGCTTTGGCTGGCGAAAACGTCGTGCAATCGAGCTGCTTCACCGCGTGGGAATCAAAGATCATAAAGACGTGATGCGCAGCTTTTCGTATGAGCTCACCGATGGCGAATGCCAGAAAGTGATGATTGCGATTGCGCTGGCAAACCAGCCTCGCCTGCTGATTGCCGATGAGCCGACGAACGCCATGGAGCCGACCACCCAGTCGCAAATCTTCAAGCTGCTGACCCGGCTTAATCAGTACAATAACACCACGATTTTGCTTATCAGCCACGATCTGCAGATGCTCAGTAAATGGGCGGACAGAATCAACGTGCTGTATTGCGGGCAAACGGTGGAAACCGCCCCAAGCGAGGAACTTATCGCAACGCCGCATCATCCGTACACCCAGGCCTTAATTCGCGCCATACCGGATTTCGGCAGTCCGATGCCACACAAGAGCCGACTGAATACTCTGCCGGGCGCCATTCCCCTGCTGGAACATCTGCCGATTGGCTGCCGCCTGGGACCACGCTGCCCTTACGCCCAGCGCAAATGTATTGAAACGCCTCGCCTTGAAGGGGCAAAAACACATTTATACGCCTGCCATTTCCCGCTGAATATGGAGAATCACTAATGGCCGAAACGTTGCTGGAAGTGCGCAATTTAAGTAAGACGTTTCGCTACCGAACGGGGCTGTTTCGCCGCCAGCATGTCGAGGCCGTTAAGCCGCTGAGCTTTACCCTGCGCGAGAAGCAGACGCTGGCGATCATCGGCGAGAATGGCTCCGGGAAATCAACGCTTGCGAAAATGCTTGCCGGGATGATCGAACCCACGGGGGGCGAGCTGGTGATTGACGATCATCCGTTGCGCTTTGGCGATTATTCGTACCGTAGCCAGCGCATCCGCATGATTTTTCAGGACCCCAGTACCTCGCTCAATCCTCGCCAGCGTATTTCGCAGATTCTGGATTTCCCGCTGCGTCTGAACACCAGTCTGGAGCCGGAAGCGCGTCGAAAAAGGATTGTCGAGACGCTACGCCAGGTAGGATTATTGCCTGATCATGTCAACTACTACCCGCACATGCTCGCACCGGGACAGAAACAGCGTTTAGGGCTGGCGCGCGCGCTGATCCTGCGCCCGCAAGTTATTATCGCTGACGAAGCGCTGGCCTCGCTGGATATGTCCATGCGCTCGCAGCTAATTAACCTGATGCTCGAACTTCAGGAGAAACAGGGCATCGCCTATATCTACGTGACGCAGCATATCGGCATGATGAAGCATATCAGCGATCAGGTAATGGTGATGCACCAGGGCGAAGTGGTGGAGCGCGGCAGTACGCCGGACGTGCTGGCCTCTCCTCTGCATGAACTCACCAAAAGATTGATTGCCAGCCATTTTGGCGAAGCTTTAACCGCGGATGCGTGGCGAAAAGACCGTTAACAGAGGCATGACCTCTGGCGACGCGATAACCACCCGGCCTCCGGCTGGAAAAATAACGTGACACAACCAGGCGTCAGTGGGATATAATTTCAATTTAGTGTTGAATAATTGTGACTAATCGTTTGTAACTTGATGATTTGAAAGTCATAAAATTAGCAGAAACTATAAGGATTCAAAGCTATGGGTTTTCTTACCGGTAAACGCATTCTGATCACTGGCCTCGCCAGCAAACTGTCCATTGCCTATGGTATCGCTCAGGCGATGCACCGTGAAGGCGCGGAACTGGCCTTCACCTATCAGAACGACAAACTGAAAGGCCGTGTGGAAGGTTTTGCTGCCGATCTGGGTTCCAGTATCGTACTGCCGTGCGACGTTGCAGAAGATGAAAGCATCGACGCGCTGTTTACCGAACTGGCGAAAAGCTGGCCGAAATTTGACGGTTTCGTTCACTCTATCGGTTTCGCACCGGGCGATCAGCTGGATGGCGATTATGTGAATGCCGTTACCCGTGAAGGCTTCAAAATTGCTCACGACATCAGCGCTTACAGCTTCGTTGCGATGGCTAAAGTGTGCCGTGAAATGCTCAACCCAGGCTCTGCGCTGCTGACCCTCTCCTACCTGGGTGCAGAACGCGCTATTCCTAACTACAACGTTATGGGCCTGGCTAAAGCTTCTCTGGAAGCTAACGTGCGTTACATGGCGAACGCTATGGGTCCTGAAGGTGTGCGTGTTAACGCCATCTCCGCAGGCCCAATCCGTACTCTGGCAGCAAGCGGTATCAAAGATTTCCGTAAAATGCTGGCACACTGCGAAGCGGTTACGCCGATTCGCCGTACCGTGACTATCGAAGATGTGGGTAACTCCGCAGCCTTCCTCTGTTCTGACCTGTCTGCCGGCATCTCCGGTGAAGTCGTTCACGTTGACGGCGGCTTCAGCATCGCAGCAATGAACGAGCTGGAACTGAAAGACTAATTCCGCCCGTTTCGGGGCAGGCATCCGCCTGCCCCATTAACCTCCTGTTTTACTTCCCCATATACCATTCCGATATTTATTATCACCGATCATTCTTTTGTCACCTCCCGCGCTTGCGCCAGGATAAAGCAGCGAACCAGGTCTGCCTCTCTTTACCGGCCTGTTAACTCTTTGACCAAGGAACGACCATGGAACAACGCCAAATTTCGGGCAAAAGCCACTGGTATCATGAAACCCAGTCCAGTCTCTGCCCGGCGGAAGTACTGCCGTTGGTTCCCGAAGCTGCGCACGCAGACCGCTTTTTACTCGACCTTAATTTAAGTGCAGAAGAGCTTGCTGAAGAAGAGGCGTGGATAGCGGCTGCCCGCGGTGCCAGCGAGGCGCTGCTGCCAGAACACGTCTCCGTGACGCGCCTGCATACGCTTAGCAGCTACGACCGCCTGAGCACCGCGCTTACCGTCGCGCAGGTTTATGGGGTACAGAGACTTTGCAACCACTATGCGGCACGCCTGGCGCCTCAGCCCGGGCCCGATTCTTCACGCGAGAGCAATCGCCGCCTGACGCAAATTACCCAGTACGCGCGTCAGCTTGCCAGCCAGCCGACGCTAATCGATAACGCATCCCGCACTCAGCTCGATGAAGTTGGGCTGTCGATAAACGATATCATCACCTTCAATCAGATAATTGGTTATGTCGGCTTCCATGCCCGCGCTGTCGCCGTCTGGCAAGCGCTGCAAGGGTTACCCGTCCGCTGGCTTCCCGGCTTCGATACGTTGCAGGATGCCCCGGCAGAAATTTTTACCGCTGAAGGCGCATTCTGGGCTGCGGATCTTCCCCCGGTAGAATTGCGCTACGCCCGGACCGAACAGCTTGAAGCGTTCAGCGTAAGCCAGCCTCTTTGTCCGCTGGAGGGCATGGGATGGCTGCTGGCGCATGATGCCCCTGCGCTTTGTGCGTTGAGTCAGTTAATCCGCCTGCTGTGGCAACCTGCCCCAACTCATGCTGATGAACAGACGCTGGTAATGCTGCTTTCTGCCAGAATCAACGGAAGCCCCTCCTGTTTCGCTGAGGCCGCAAAGTTATGGCGTGGGGATAGCAGTCTGCCCGATGCGGTGCGCAACGGTGAAAGAGCGTTACAGGCATGGAGTCATAACCATCCACGAGAGCGCGCCATTATTCAGGCGGTACAGTTGCTCACGCGCGCGCCTGACCGTTTCAGCGCCGCACATGTTCAACCCTTGCTGGAACAGGGTTTTTCCGCATCGGAAGCGTTAAGATTGCTGGTCAGCTCAGGTCTCTTTGGCTGGCTTAATCGCCTGAAAGCAGGACTGGGCGGCAGGCCGTAAGCCTTGAATTTGGCGTGCTTTTGCGGCAAACAGCGCTTGCCGCGCAGTGCGGATTCGCGTAAAACTGTCAGCCGCTCTTTTGGCCACGAAAACTAAACATTATGTTTCAGGATAACCCGCTGCTCGCGCAGCTTAAACAGCAACTGCATTCCCAGACTCCTCGCGCCGAAGGCGTGGTAAAAGGTACTGAAAAAGGTTTTGGCTTCCTCGAAGTCGACACCAATAAAAGCTACTTTATTCCGCCTCCGCAGATGAAAAAAGTGATGCACGGCGACCGCATTCGCGCTGTGATCCACACGGATAAAGATCGGGAGACCGCTGAGCCAGAAGAGCTTATCGAACCCTTCCTGACCCGCTTCGTTGGCCGCGTGCAGAAGAAAGACGATCGTCTCTCTATCGTGCCGGATCATCCGTTATTAAAAGACGCTATTCAGTGCCGTGCCGATCGTTCTGTCACGCACGATTTTCAGAATGGCGACTGGGCCGTGGCCGAAATGAAACGCCACCCGCTCAAGGGCGATCGCGGTTTTTACGCTGAGCTGACTAAATTCATCACTTTTGGCGACGATCACCTCGCGCCATGGTGGGTTACGCTCTCTCGCCACAATCTTGAACGCGAAGCGCCCGACGGCGTCGCAACCGACATGCTTGACGACGGTCTGGTGCGTGAAGATTTAACCGCCCTGCACTTCGTCACTATCGACAGCGCCAGCACCGAAGATATGGACGATGCGCTGTTCGTTGAAGAGCTGGCGGACGGCAAGCTGCAACTGACCGTCGCCATTGCCGATCCTACCGCATGGATTGCCGAAGGCAGCAAGCTGGACAACATCGCCAAAGTCCGCGCGTTTACCAACTATCTGCCGGGCTTTAATATCCCGATGCTGCCGCGCGAACTCTCTGACGACTTGTGTTCGCTGCGCGCTAACGTCTCCCGCCCTGTCGTGGCCTGCCGGATGGTCATTGAACAGGATGGCGCAATCAACAGCGACATTCACTTCTTCGCCGCCACAATCGAATCCAGAGCCAAACTGGTGTATGACGAAGTATCCGACTGGCTGGAAGAGAAAGGCGAATGGCAGCCGCAGAGCGAAGAAATCGCTCAGCAGATCCGTCTGTTGCAACGCGTCTGCCTGAGTCGCGGCGAATGGCGTCACAACCACGCGCTGGTCTTTAAAGACCGCCCGGATTACCGCTTCGTGCTGGGTGAGAAAGGCGAAGTGCTGGATATCGTTTCCGAGCCACGCCGTATTGCTAACCGCATCGTTGAAGAAGCCATGATCGCCGCCAACGTTTGTGCCGCCATTGTCCTGCGCGAAAAACTCGGCTTTGGTATCTATAACGTCCACACCGGTTTCGATCCGGCTAATACTGAACAGCTGGCGACCATGCTCGCAGGCCACGGTTTTACCGTAGATGCGCAGGAAGTGTTGACGCTGGACGGCTTCTGCAAGCTGCGCCGCGAGCTTGACGCGCAGCCGACAGGTTTCCTGGACAGCCGTATTCGCCGCTATCAGTCCTTCGCTGAAATCAGCACCGAGCCCGGCCCGCACTTCGGACTTGGTCTGGAAGCGTATGCGACATGGACCTCCCCGATCCGTAAATATGGCGATATGATTAACCACCGCCTGCTTAAAGCCATCATTAAAGGTGAGTCAGCAACGCGTCCGCAGAGTGAAACCACCGTTCAGATGGCAGAGCGCCGTCGTCTGAACCGCATGGCTGAACGTGATGTGGGCGACTGGTTATATGCCCGTTTCCTGAACGATAAAGCCGGGACCGACACGCGTTTTGCCGCTGAAATCATTGATGTCAGCCGCGGCGGAATGCGTGTGCGTCTGGTTGAGAATGGTGCAGTGGCATTTATTCCCGCACCGTTTATCCACGCGGTACGCGATGAGCTGGCCTGCAGCCAGGAAAACGGCACCGTGCAGATTAAAGGTGAAGTCGCCTACAAGGTGACCGACGTTATCGATGTGACCATCGCCGAAGTGCGCATGGAAACCCGCAGCGTTATCGCCCGTCCTGCAGCGTAAAACTAATTAACTACTCATAAAGGCTGAATAGATTTTCAGCCTTTTCTTGCAAAAATTATTCCTTCTCTCTGATATTCTTGCCTGCCGTCACTGACAACAAGCCAATAACCCGTTACTTTTGTTATAATTTCATCGCCTGATTAGTAAGGCATGCTAAGTAATCTTAAGTCGCTGTGCTTTCAAGGTTTTTAGAAATTATGCAAATTACCTTCATTTTTCTGACGGTTAACACATATCTGCAGGTTTTTATCCGTCGCCGTTTGTTTCACACGGGCTTTATGTTGCTAATATAAATAGTAAACTGACGCGCCATGCACCGGTTCAGGAGAAAGCATGAAAGACGAGTTGGAGCAGAATCTGCTTTACCGTTATTTAGGGACAACCAGCCCATACTGGCGTTTGCCTTCAGACAGCAACGCGCTGCAACTTGCCGCCCATGAAAATGCAGATACAAGTCAGGTAATAGCGTTAAGCCAGGAGCAGGCTGAAGAGATACGTCAGATGACGGTGATCACCTCAAGCATCACCATGACGATACCTCTGTTTGGCAGCGATGTGCCTGTCCATCTTGTGGGGCGGAAAGTGTCAAAGCGCGAATGGGCAGGTACGGCTTCAGCATGGCATGACACCCCTTCCGTTGCGCGCGATCTTGTGCAGGGGCTCTCTTTTGCCGAACAGGTGGTTTCTGAAGCGAACTCGGTTATCGTCATCCTCGATCGTCAGGGCAATATTCAGCGCTTTAACCGGCTCAGCGAAGAGTACACCGGGCTTAAAGAGCAGGAGGTTATCGGGCAGAACGTTTTTAAACTTTTTATGAGCCGCAGCGAGGCCGCCGCCTCCAGACGCAATATCAGCGGTTTTTTCCGCAACGGCAACTCCTACGAAGTTGAGCGCTGGATTAAAACGCGCAAGGGCCAGCGTCTGTTTTTGTTCCGCAATAAATTCGTCCACAGCGGCAGCGGCAAAAACGAAATCTACCTGATTTGTTCAGGTACCGACATCACAGAAGAGCGCCGCGCCCAGGAGCGCCTGCGCGTCCTGGCGAACACTGACACCATCACCGGTCTGCCAAATCGCAATGCCATCCACGACTTTATCAGCGCCGCCATAGAGAATCGCGGCAACAATCAGGTAGGGATTGTCTATCTCGACCTTGATAACTTCAAGAAAGTGAATGACGCATACGGGCATATGTTCGGCGACCAGCTTCTGCAGGCCGTTTCGCTGGCTATCCTCAGCTGCCTTGAAGAAGGCCAGGTACTGGCGAGGCTCGGCGGCGATGAGTTTATCGTACTGGCAACCGACACGTCGCAGGCTGCGCTCGAAGCGATGTCCTCCCGCATTCTCACCCGCTTAAAACAGCCCTTTCGCATTGGCTTAATTGAAGTCTATTCCGGTTGCTCGCTAGGTATTTCTCTCGCCCCGCAACATGGCGAAGACCGGGAAAGCGTCATTCGTAATGCGGATACCGCCATGTATACCGCCAAAGAGAGCGGTCGCGGCAAATTCTGCGTCTTTTCCCCGGAAATGAACCAGCGCGTCTTTGAATTTCTGTGGCTTGATACCAACCTGCGCAAGGCGCTGGAAAACGATCAGCTGGTTATCCATTACCAGCCCAAAATAACCTGGCGCGGTGAAGTACGCAGTCTGGAAGCGCTGGTGCGCTGGCAGTCTCCGGAGCGAGGCCTGATCCCACCGCTGGATTTTATCTCCTATGCGGAAGAGTCCGGGCTAATCGTACCGCTTGGCCGTTGGGTAATGCTCAGCGTGGTGCAGCAGGTGGCGAAATGGCGCGATAAAGGCATCAATCTGCGCGTGGCGGTGAACGTTTCTGCCCGGCAGCTGGCCGATCAAACTATTTTTAGCGATCTGAAACAGGCGCTTAAAGATTTAGATTTCGAATATTGCCCCATCGACGTCGAGCTTACCGAAAGCTGCCTGATTGAAAATGAAGAGCTGGCGCTGTCCGTTATCCAGCAGTTCAGCAAGCTGGGGGCACAGGTTCACCTGGACGATTTCGGCACGGGTTACTCATCGCTTTCACAGCTGGCGCGTTTTCCTATCGACGCGATTAAGCTCGACCAGGCGTTTGTGCGCGATATCCATAAGCAATCCGTCTCGCAGTCGCTGGTACGCGCGATTGTCGCCGTAGCACAGGCGCTAAATTTACAGGTAATTGCAGAAGGGGTTGAAAGCAAGAAAGAAGATGCCTTCCTTACCAAGAACGGCGTTAACGAACGGCAGGGTTTTCTGTTTGCGAAACCTATGCCTGCCGCGGCATTCGAACGCTGGCTAAAGCGTTATCAGGCACGAATGGCTCGTTAACTTGCCCAGCCCGGGTTTAGTAAATAATGGGTAACGATAACTTACCCATTATTAATTAAACGTTAACTGGCTTTACGCAAAGCCGTCGAGATATGGCGGTTTTGCAGCTGCACCAGTCTTTCCATATAGGCAATATCCTTCGGCTGCAGGCTGAACGCTGCATCCACCCAGTCTTCCGTGATATCCATCAGTTCCGCACGCGGCAGTTGCAGCACGCGCTGCCGGGCGCGCAGCATGGCGCGGACGCCATTCAGCTTAGGCTGGAGAGTATCGATAAAGGTACGGGTCGCCATATAGCCTTGTTCCGGTTCAAATAACAGATCGACAAGACCATATTGTTCGTACCATTCCGCGGTGTGCGATTCTCCTTTATAAATCAACTCCTCTGCGAGCTTCATTCCCGAACGTCGGGCGACCAGCGAATATCCTCCCATGCCGGGGAACAGGTTAAAGGCTATTTCCGGAAAGCCCATGCGGGCATCGCGCTGCGCCAGCACAAAATGGTGCGCCAGGGCTGCCTCAAAGCCGCCGCCTAACGCGCTCCCCTCCACCATCGCAAGGCTAATAGCGCCGCTGTCAAAGCCACGGGAAGCCGCGTGAACGCAATCCACGCAGGCTCGCGCATACGCCCGCAACGCCTCACGCCGCCCCTCTTTAATGGTCTCAACGAAAAACCCCAGATCTCCGCCGGTGTTGTACATACCGGGGACCAGGGAGCCGGTTACCCAGAAATCGACGGCGAATCCCGAGCGTTGTACCAGATAACTCATGTTCATGATCTCTTCGATCAGCACATGGTTAAAGCACGGGCGTGGCTGTGCGCGAAGCATCATCCATACCGTGCGACGCTCTTCTTCGTAATAACCCGAAAGCTGGGTAAAACGTGCAGTATCGGTAAACAATTTGCAGGTTGGTTGGTTTATCACAGTCATCTTTTTATCCTGGGTTTCAGGGTGGGGAAACAATCTAAGGAGCCTTAGATCGCGTTGCAAAGCAGTGGATTACCGCTGTGCATGCGCAAACTTTAGATACTGTTCACGACAATTCGCGGTAATTTTTTTGCCCTACCAATTTCCCACAGCTTGATAAGCCAGATGACGAAACCCATAGATTATTTATATATATATTCCTGAAAAGGCATAAAAAAACGCCCATCGGGATGAGCGTCTGTAAGTTCGGTGTTTTTTACAAAAAGGCTCTGCTGACGCAGAGCGTGCCAACAGGAATAGTTAGCTTTTGGCTTTTTTCGGCAGCGTCTTCATCAGCTCGTCCGGGCTGATGGTCGCCACTATACTGCCGGGCAGCGGCATCTTCAGGATATGATTTTTCATTTTGCCGATAACGTGCATCTCGCATGGCCGGCAATCAAATTTCAGGGTCAGCACTTCATCCCCGTGGACCAGTTGCATCGGCGTTGCGCGCCAGCTTTTGATGTTGCCTTTCGCCTGTTTCGGGCAGAGGTTAAACGCAAAGCGCAGGCAATGCTTGGTGATCATCACCGGCACTTCGCCCTTCTCTTCGTGTGCTTCATAAGCGGCATCAATGAGCTTCACGCCGTAACGCTGGTAGAACTCACGCGCTTTATGGTTGTAGACGTTAGCAAGGAAAGTGAGATGCTCTTCCGGGTAAACCGGCGCCGGAACGGAGACCGCTTTACGTGAGCCACGCTGATACTGCTGCAAACGCGCTTCCGTCAAAGCGTCTACCGCGTCACGTCGTAGCTGGTTTAACTGACCGTTCGGCACGAATAACGGCGCAGGCAGAGAGATATTTACCGCACGGGCGGAATAGATAGTCTGGCCCAGCTTCGTAAGACCATCACGCAGGCTGTCATAAGCTTTCTGCGGGTTGTTAGCGACTTCAAACTGGCCTTCGAGCATATGCGTTACGCTTGTTCCGTCTTCGCTCGTCAGCGTCAGGACAAGCTGCTCTTCCCAACCGGACAGCTCCATATCCATCGCTACGCGGCGTTCGCTTGAGGTTTTCAGCAATGCCTGCTGCCAGTTATGGTCGAGGTTGCGGTTAAGCGGATGATGCGGCCGCACATTTTTCAGCGTGTCCGGCATCTCGTTTGGCCATACGCGGTACTGATTTTTACCGGTTTTCTCAACGGTATTGGCACGGAATCCGACGATTTCACGTTTGATCAGGACGTTCAGGCCATCGCCGTTTGTCAGCGTATTGGCATCAACAACCACGTCCAGATGATCTTTGCCGACCTTCAGCACCTCGCCCACCGGCAGGCCAACAAACTTCGGCGAATCGAACGCGCCGATATCAATTTTACGCTCGTTAACGAAGTAGTCCGTGCTGCCGCGATGGAAGGTTTTGTCCGGCGAAGGGATAAAGAAATGCGAAGTCGCGCCGGCAGAAGCACGTTTCAGATCCGTGCGGTTCTCCATCAGTTCGTCGAGCAACTGGCGATAATATGAGGTGATGTTTTTCACATAGCTCATGTCCTTGTAACGCCCTTCGATTTTGAAGGAGCGCACGCCAGCATCCACCAGCGCCGCAAGGTTCGCG
>DALYUA010000038.1:0-13341 GCA_031993245.1 Buttiauxella sp.
TTTTGCACCATCGACATCGGGATCAGTAGCGCAACGGAGATCGCCAGCGCACAGATTAAGATCTTCTCCGGCCCGATGCGATCCCCTAGCTTGCCCAGGCGTGGGGCGCTTATCAGCGCCGCCACGCCCGGCACCGAGGCAATCATCCCGCTGATAAATGCCAGGTTGCTTACGTTGCCTGCGAGGTCGCGTACATAGAGCGTCAGGATAGGGGCAATCGACCCGGTAGCTACCTGAATGATCATGGTGGTGACGAACAGGCTGAGCACCAGACGAGGATTTTTAAGCGAAGTGAGCACCTGGCGCGCATGCAGCATCTCTTTTTTAGATACCGGCGTAAATGCCTCACGAATGCAAAAGAACGTCAGAATAAAGCAGACGAACAGTACCGAAGCCGTGATGAAAAATACCGGGCGCAAGCCATAGCTGTCGGCAAGCAGGCCGCCGATTAAGGGGCCTAATAATGCGCCGCTTACGCCCCCTGTGGAAAGCGTGCCCAATGCCCAGCCGCTTTTATGGCGCGGAACCTGAGTTGCGATCAGCGCATTGGCGTTAGGGACAAATCCGCCCAATAATCCCAGCAGCGCGCGCAATGCGAGAAACTGCCAGATATTCTGCGCAAATCCCATCAGCACCATCACGATAGACATCCCAAGCGCCGAACGCAGCAGCATGAGTTTACGCCCTTTGCGATCGGCAAGGCCGCCCCAGAAGGGGGATGCGATAGCGGAAAACAGGAAGGTGATGCTGAACACTATTCCGGACCACATATTCAGGGAGCTGTGGCCGGTTACGCCAAGGAGTTCAACGTAAAGCGGCAGGAATGGCATCACAAGGCTAAAGGCTGCGCCCGTCAGGAAACATCCCAGCCAGGCGATGGCGAGGTTGCGTTTCCAGTTAATGCTACTCTCAGGGGGAGTCATAACGCTCCAGATAATCGGGAAAACCAGCGTGAAAAAGCTGGAAAAAGAAAAAGTTACCCTGCTAAGTATGCGCCTGAAGTGGGAAAAGAGGCAAACCTGAAAGCTTTTTTAGCTAAATGAAATGGTTTTCTCCCCCTGACGAAGGAGAAAACTTAAGGATTTATTTGTACCGGGAAGGGACGCCTTCTGGCCGGGTTTTGAAACGACGATGAAGCCACATATATTGCTCTGGCGCCATTAAAATGCACTGCTCAACGATCTTGTTCATCCACAGCGCCGTGCCTTCGGGCGTTTCAAGCGGCGGTGAAAATTCGGCAGGCAGAATGATTAATTCGTATCCCTGGCCATCGGGCTTTCGGCGCGGCACCATAGGAACAATGGCTGCCCCGGACATGCGCGCAAGCGTATAAGTCCCGGTAGTAGTGGCGGCTTCGTCCACGCCGAAGAAAGGGACAAAAACGCTGCCGCGCGGGCCGTAATCATGATCCGGCGCGTACCAGATTATCTCTCCCTGCTTCAGGGCGCGGATCATTCCCTTCAGGTCTTTGCGGTCAATCATGCTTTTATTGGAACGCATGCGGCCCCAGGTTTGCAGCCAGTCGAGCAGGGCGTTGTCATTCGGGCGGTAGACGCCGATGCCGGGTGTATTCATGCCGAACATGCGGGCGCCGAGTTCAAGCGTCAGGAAATGGATGCCGATGAGCAGCACGCCGCGCTTTGCTTCCTGCACCGCGTGGATTTGGTCAACGCCGCTGACATCGCACCAGCGTTGAATACGCCAGAGTGGCCAGAACCAGGCGATGCCGGTTTCCATCAGGCCAAGGCCCACGGATTCAAAGTTTTTAAGCAGGATCTGTTCGCGCTCTTCAGGACTCTTTTGTGGAAAAGCCAGCTCAAGATTGCGACGCGTGATTCTGACGCGGCGTTTCATAAATCGCCTGGCTAAATGACCAAGGCCGAGTCCCAGGCGATAAATAACCGGGTAAGGAAGCAGAGTAATTAAATAGAGCAAACCAATGCCAAACCAGGTCCCCCAATAGCGGGGATGAAGCAGTGCGCGCGAGAATTGCGGTAAATTCGTCATGTAAAACCTTAGTGACGGCAGATGCCGGATCTTCGTGATTGGGCTATTGTGACATTTTTTAATGTCCAGCCAAAATTAACGGCGGCAGAGTGCCTGATAATTCACCAGATGTTGTGCTTAATGCCGAGGGATGAGCAAAATGTAGCGTAAAACGCAGGGATGTAAATTAACGTTAATTGCTTTATCATGCTGCCCACTTTTTTATCAACGATAGCCGAGCGAACACCATGCCAGTGTTACATAACCGCATATCGAATGAGGAGCTGCGTGAGCGCATGCTGGCCGAAACCGAGCCGCGTACCACCCTCTCATTCTATAAATATTTCACTATTGATGAACCACAGACCACCCGTGATGCGCTCTATAAAGCGTTTGTCTCGCTGGATGTGTTTGGCCGTGTTTATCTGGCCCGCGAAGGGATCAACGCCCAAATCAGCGTGCCGCAAAGCCGCGTGGAGGCGTTCCGTGAAATGCTGTATGCCTTCCATCCCGCGCTCAATAACCTTCGTCTGAACGTGGCGCTGGATGATGACGGAAAGTCGTTCTGGGTACTGCGTATGAAGGTGCGCGACCGTATTGTAGCGGATGGCATTGAGGATCCAACTTTTGACGCCAGCGACGTAGGCGATTATCTCAAGGCTGCCGAAGTTAACAGCATGCTGGACGATCCTGAAGCCGTGTTTATCGACATGCGCAACCACTATGAATATGAAGTGGGGCATTTCCAGAACGCGATGGAAATTCCGGCGGATACCTTCCGTGAGCAGCTTCCGAAAGCCGTTGATATGTTACAGGACGATAAAGACAAAAAAATCGTTATGTACTGCACTGGCGGCATCCGCTGTGAGAAGGCCAGCGCCTGGATGCGCCATAACGGTTTTAAAAACGTTTATCACATTGAAGGCGGCATTATTGAATATGCGCGTCGCGCCCGTGAGCAGGGCATTCCGGTTCGCTTCGTCGGCAAGAACTTTGTTTTTGACGAGCGTATGGGCGAGCGAATTTCCGAAGACGTGATTGCACACTGTCACCAGTGCGGTGCCGCGTGCGACAGCCATACCAACTGCAAAAATGACGGCTGCCATCTGCTGTTTATTCAGTGCCCGAGCTGTGCAGAGAAATTCCACGGTTGTTGCAGTGAGTTGTGCAGGGAGGAGCTTGCGCTCTCGCCTGAAGAGCAGCGTCGGCGTCGTGCCGGGCGTGAAAACGGGAATAAAATCTTTAATAAATCTCGTGGTGCGCTGAATACCACGCTGGGCATTCCTGACCCGGAATAAAACAGATGTCTCCCTGTAAAGGGAGACATTTATTTCGCTTACTGACGAACGCCTTCCACAGAAATAATCAAATCCACTTCCTGAGACGCAGGACCCAGATCGGTGGTGATATTAAAATCTTTCAGACGAATTTTGCCTTCCGCTTCAAAACCTGCGCGTACGCCACCCCACGGATCGTCACCCTGACCAATTAATTTCGCTTCAAGCGTGACCGGTTTTGTCACGCCGTTAAGCGTCAGATTGCCCGTGATATCCAGTTCATCGCCGTCTTTCTTCACCGCGGTGGAGACAAATGTCGCCTGCGGGAATTTGGTTACGTTGAGGAATTCTGCGCTGCGTAAGTGTTTATCACGCTCGGCGTGGTTGGTGTCCACGCTTGTGGTATTGATGGTGACGTTGACTTTATCCGCGGCAGGATTTTTCTCATCGAAGGTAAAAGTGCCGTCGAAATCACGGAAAGTCCCGTACAACCAGCTGTAACCAAGGTGCTGGATACGGAAATTGACGAAGGCGTGCTGGCCTTGCTTGTCAATTTTGTAGTCGGCGGCAACCGCAGATCCGGTGGTGAACATCAGGGCGCCTAAAGCCATGCCCGACAGGATTTTTTTCATTATTTGCTCCAGAGTTAACGAGACGATTTCCCAAGCATCCGCTTGAGGGTGACGTCTTTATCAATAAAGTGGTGTTTCAGGGCGGCCAGACCATGAAGGAGCGAGAGAATAACCACGCTCCAGGCCAGCCAGAGATGCAGCGCTCCTGCGAGATCGGCCTGGGAACCTGCATCGGCGATTGTTGCGGGAATATCAAAGAGGCCAAATACGCTGACGGGTTTACCGTCCGCCGTGGAAATCAGATAGCCGCTAAACAAAATGGCGAAAAGCAGCACGTAAAGCAGCAGGTGCGCGGCTACCGCGCTGATACGTGTCAGGCGCTTATAGCTTGCAAGTGCAGCGGGCGGCGGCGAGATAAAACGCCAGAGAACGCGGATAACCATCACCAGCAGGACGACCATACCGATGCTTTTGTGCAGCTCTGGCGCTTTATGGTACCAGCCGTTGTAATAACCGAGGGTAACCATCCACAGGCCGAGGCCAAACATGCCATAAACGGTGAGCGCCACCAGCCAGTGAATTAGTACTGACAGATTTCCGTAACGTTCGGATGAATTTTTCCATTGCATAATTATGCGCCTGCTTAAAAAATCGCTTAAGCAGAACATAAACCGGTAATTAACGTCAGAGCAACAAAAACAGAAGCCGATCAGAATAATAAAAAATACAATCTAAAAATTTGAACGAAAATCGGCGTGGATATTCATCAGGAGAGAATAAAGAGCAGGGTGTTGCCTGGTTTAACGCTAATAAAGGCGCGTTTTTACAGAGGCCTGAATAAAACATCTCCGTCTAATTATTTGCACAAAAACTATAGTTGTATCGATTTATTGTCAATTATTGTCAATATTACGGTCGCTGGTAAGCTCAGTAAAAATAGATATAAGCGATATCAATAACGGCCAGCAAAGCCCATAAAATAAGGTACAGGATTAAGTGTTCCCGAACGTTATTGATTAAAAAATGAATAAGACGGTGCATAAATAATCCGGTTAAAGACAGGGTTCCCGTAAGGTAAACCCTGCTCAGGCGTTAATCAAAGCGGGATAGCGAGAAGGGTAAAAGATCGAAGTCAGGCGTTTTGCCCAGGGCAAACTGGCAGGCGATTTCGCCCAGCACGGAAGCAAATTTAAAGCCGTGTCCGCTAAGCCCGGTGATGACCAGCGTATTGTCATGGCCGGGCAAGGTGTCGATAATAAAATCTTCATCGGGGGAGTTATCGTAAGTGCAGGCCGCACCGTGCAGGCAGACGCCCACGCCCGGCAGAAACTTACGCAGAAAGCCAAAGACTTCGCTGCCGTCGCTGGCAACGGTGCCAAAGGGTTTACGCTGTTCCGGCTCGCTAATTACCTGACCGCCGTTGTGCTTGCCAATTTTCAGTTCGTTATCCTGGGCCGGGAAACCGTAATACTGGTTGCCGTCCGGCATTTCTCCGGTAAAAGCAGGGAAGTGGTTTTCCTCGCTGTAACGGCCATCCGCCTGGTGCCAGGCGAAAATTTTGCGTACCGGAGTGACCGGTAATGCCGGCAGCAGTTTAGTAACCCAGGTGCCCGCACTTACCAGAAGCTTGCTGGCGGTATATTCACCTTCTGCTGTGTCAACCACAACGCCTTCATCGGTATGATGTATAGCCGTCACCGGGCAGTTAAAAAGCTGGGCGCAGCCGCCCTGGTTTGCCAGGCGAATATAGGTGGCCACGGCGAGTTCGCTGCGCAGCACGCCGGAGTCCGGTTCGAATAAACCTACGTAGCCTTCGGGTACGGTGATGTTCGGCCAGCGCTCCATCACGGCGCGGGCGTTCAGCTTCTCAAGCTGTAAGGAGTATTTTTCCGCGCTGCTTTGTACGGTAGAGATAAAAGCTGAGTTTTCAGGGCCAAGATTGATAACCCCTGTGCGGTGAAAAAGCTTTTCGCCGCTAATCTGCTCCAGCGCATCCCACAGTTTCTGTGCACGCAGCACCAGCGGGACGTATTTCTCGCCTTCGCCATAGGCATGACGCATCAGCCGGGTATCGCCATGGTGGCTGCCTTGTTGATGAGGCGGGTGGGCGCTGTCGATCATCAAGACCTTCAGCCCTGAGTGGGTGGCATAGCAGCCTGCCGCCGCCCCGACGGAACCGCTGCCCACGATGATAAGATCATAATGCATGTCGCTTTTCTCTCTCGGGTAATATCACTAGCAGAGTAATTAATTCTCAAATAGCAGGCAATTAAAGGCGTGTAAAAAATAAAAAAGGCACCGCGAAGGTGCCCTGGACTTTTAACAACAGCATTGACAATTAATGCTTACGATGATCGTTTACCTGGTATTCACTGGATTCAATTTTTGCGATGCCGGCTTCTAAAATAGAAATAAACTGCCGGGCAACGTCGGTAGTCAGCCATAATGTCTGACCAATCTCAGTTTCATCAAGCTTGTGCTTATTAGATGTCAGGTAGTGCAGGCGCAGCATCAGCGCATCGTAGCTATCTACGGTACTGATGTCCCATCCGACAAGGGGATGGGTCTGAATTACATCACTATTTTTTTCCATCATAACCCCTTATGTGCGTGTGTTTAAGACAACGGCTGGCGAGGTTTAATGCTTGTTAAATGTGAAGCCAGTTAAGTATATCAATGATTAAGCGATTTCGCGGAAGAAATAAATACCCTGCAACACTTTTTTTCCACTGATTGAGGCTGACTGAACAATAAAGCGGCAAATAATTCGAATATTTCTGTCAATTAGCGAAGACAATCAGAATAGTGCCTGAAAAATAAGCGGCTGGAGAGAAGGAAATGAAAAAAACCGGATGGCGACACCCGGCAAAAATAGAACTATGAGGGATGATTTTTATTTAATCTGCGCAAAACCAGTCATCAGCGCTCTCCCAGGTTTCCTGGAGAATTTCACTGATGCGGTCTTTGTCTTCTTTTGCACCACCCAGTACCGAAAGGTTGTTGCCTGCGGCATAACGCACCTGAATATGGTTACTGGTTGCCGGGAAGTGCTGGGTAATACGGCGTGTTAGTTCGTGGGCCAGGGCGTCAACGGCGCCCGGCGGTAACTGCGTGGTTTTAGCAATGGTCACTTCAATACGCATAACAACCCCCTGTACAATATACTGTTTATTTATACAGTCTTAATCTGCATCCTGCAACAGGGGGGCGTAAAAAAATTATGCTTTTACAGACCAGGCAACTTGTTCACCGGCAAGGAACGGCACAATAGAGTCGTCACCAGTGGTAATCGTCTCAGGAATTAATACCGGCTCGCGCACCAGCTCAATAGTCCCTTCATTCACCGGCAGGCCGTAGAAACGAGGACCATTGAGTGAAGTGAATGCTTCGAAGTGTTTGAAGGCGTTCAGCTCTTCAAAGACGCCCGCATACGCGCCGAGCGCAGAAGGGGCGTTGAAGCAGCCCGCACATCCGCAGCTTGCCTCTTTACGATGGCGAGTGTGAGGCGCGGAATCTGTTCCAAGGAACACGCGATCGCAGCCGCTTGCCACAAGAGCACGCAAGGCTTCCTGGTGAATGCTACGTTTCAGAATCGGCAGGCAGTACAGATGCGGACGTATGCCGCCAACCAGCATATGGTTACGGTTAAACATCAGATGCTGTGGCGTAATGGTCGCGCCGAGCAGAGAGTTACCTTCCTGCACGTACTGCGCCGCATCTTTAGTGGTGATGTGTTCGAACACCACTTTCAGGCCAGGCAACTGTTGGCGCAGCGGCTCAAGAACCGTCTCAATAAAGCGCGCTTCACGGTCGAAGATATCGACTTCAGCATGGGTCACTTCGCCGTGGATCAGCAAAGGCATGCCGATTTTCTGCATCCGCTCCAGCACAGGCATAATCGCCGCAGTGCTGGTCACTCCGTGGCTGGAGTTGGTAGTGGCGTTGGCCGGATAGAGTTTGGCGGCGGTAAACACGCCTTCGTTAAAGCCGCGCTCAACTTCGTTCGGATCCAGTGAATCCGTCAAATAGCAGGTCATCAGAGGTTCGAAGTTGTGGCCCTGCGGTACGGCATCCAGAATACGCTGGCGATAACCGACAGCGGCATCCACGGTTGTAATCGGCGGCACCAGATTAGGCATAACAATCGCGCGACCGTAGGTTTCAGACGTCAAAGGCACCACGGTTTTCAGCATTTCTCCATCACGAAGATGAACGTGCCAGTCGTCTGGGCGGCGAATTTTTAATACCTGAGGTAATACGGTCATGAAAGTGCTCCGGCTGGAAGGGAAAATCAGTCAACTTTGGGCTGGTTTTATGCCGGGCACTAAGGATAGGCGTAAACGTTTTCGTTTGCACGCCTTTGTTGCGCCTTTTGCTAAGAGGGTTATTCAGGGCAGAAGAAGCCTGCCCCGATCGCCACGGGTTACTTAATGAAAGGAATAATGATTTCGCCAGGCTTTACTTCGATGCCTTTGGCGTATTTTTTCGCCATCGCTTCGCCAGAACTGTTGTCTTCGCTTAACACGTAAGCGGGCTGCTGATTAAAGTAGCTGCGCAGCGACTGGTTCAGATAAGGGATGATGGTCTGCAAAATGGTCTGCATTTTTTCTGGCTCGACGGTGGCATCCACCACTTCCATCTCCTGCAGGTAGATGGCGCCTTGCTCTTTGTTAAAGGCGGGCAAGGCTTTCAGCTTGAGCTTGATATTCGCTTTCTGGTTGCCGAAGAGCGAGGTCATGTCCAGCTTCGCATCCCCCGTCAGCGTGACTTTGTTCGGCTCTTCACGGCCAATTGCTGAGGCGAGATTGGTCAGCACAATATGCGCATCGGCGACGCCCGGCAGGCCAATATCTTTAGAAAAGTTGTTACGTTTGGCCAGCGCCTGGTTAATTTCCTGTTCGCTGATCGTATATTGTGTGAGCTGATTACAGCCTACGACTAATCCGCTAAGGATTAGCGCGGCGGCAAAAATAATCTTCTTCATGGGGTTCCTCAACTTCCTGCTTTGGCGTCAAATCCTGACACAAAGCAGCATGGCGCGCCAGCGCAAGCCGTACTACAGGAAAAAGATGAAATGCCGGCGCGGGGCCGGCTGTGGATTAGATGGCGATTGAAGAGAGCAGATTGACCTGCGTTTGTTTTGCCATATTGTCGCGATAGTCCCGCACCCGGCTTGGGTACTCAATGCCCGCAACCAGCGTCAGGTTGCGCAGCAGCGGGAAGAGATTGATATCATCTTCAGACAGTTCGCCGTTGACGGCATTAGGCTGCACAATAAGCTTATCCAGCTTGCGTAAGTCATCGCTAATTTTCTTGATAAGCCCGGGCGAATGCGCGAGATGCTCGGTGAACGAGCCAATCATGCCCTCTTTCTTTTTGATGAAATAAGCGCGCGCTTCAGGGGTGGCGAACTCATCGAAAGGGGCTTTTGCAATGCGCGGCAGCAGCAGATGCTGCACGTAGGTGTTTACCTGACGCAGCCATTCGCCAATAGCCGCATTGGTCGGGCCTGTCAGCAGCGGTTTGCCGTCAAGTTTGTCGACGTAGTGGACGATATCCATGCTTTCCGGCAGGTAGCGGCTATCGTCTTTTTGCAGGATCGGCACCATCTTCTGGCCAACCATCTTCGTTGGGGTGGCTTCGTCATCGTTTAACAGGACGTTGAGCTCAACGGGAATATTCTTCAGGCCAAAAATCATGCGCGCTTTCACGCAGAACGGGCAATGGTCGTAAATATATAATTTCACGTTCTCCTCCATTTACTGCTGGTGGCGGACAAAATCCGTTAACAATCCAGTATGGAAGAGAACGCTTAAGGCCGCAAACTACGCGCCCGGTTCCAGCATGGAAGGCGCGACAGGTTTCAGGCTGAACTGCCACCACAACGCGAGCAGCGTAATGAAACCAATAATGCCCAGCATTATCCACGGCAAATCGGGCTGATTCATGCTTTTCCCGGCGTCAAAAAGCCAGCCGCCGCCCGCATAACCAAACGCGCCGCCGATGGCAAGTCCCAGACGGCTGAACCCCATATAGCTTCCGCGCGCTCTGGAATCAGCAAGCGAGGCGCCGAGCGTTTCACGGGCAGGTTCAGCAATGATGGAGCCGATATAAAACACGCAGATTAAGGCGAAAAGCTGTTGCAACGTGCTGGTCAGGCCGATGGGCAGCATGGCGAGCGTCATCAGCAGCAAACCGGCCATTAAACGCTGCTCCAGGCGGAAGCGTTTTTCGCTCCAGCGAGCAATCGGGTAGAGCAGCGTTAACGAAAGCGCGGCTTCAATAGCGTACATCCATTTAACCGCCGATGGCGTTCCGGCAATTTCGTTGACCATAATGGGCAGCATTAACATCACCTGTACCGCCAGCATGTAGTAGCCGGCCAGCGTCAGCACGTAGGTGACAAAACGTTTATCGCGCAGCACGCGGCCCATGCCTTCAAGCATTGGCGTGCGAACGGTCGAAAGTTTGTAGGCGGGCAGCAGCCAGGCGTTCACCGCAGCACAAATAATAAACATCACGGCACCCGTAGCGCAGACGAGGCGGAAATCATACTGCAACAGCCAGCTACCGAGCAGCGCGCCAGTCACCGCCCCCGCGCTGTCCTGCATCATCAGCAGCGAGAAGAAACGGCCTCGCTGATGCGGACGCACGAGCTTAACCACCAGCGCCGCGCGTGGAGGATCAAAGAGCGTGCCGCCAATGGCCGAGATAAAGCAGGAGAGCCACAGCACCCAGGGTTCATGAGCGATCCCCATCAGCACAAAACCTGCCGCACGCAGCAGCATGCCGGTGACAATCATCGGTTTGGCGCCCAGACGGTCGGCAATGGCGCCGCCAAAAATACCTAAGCCCTGTTGTGTAAGCTGCCGCAGGCCAAGGGCGATACCCACCATTAACGCCGCCCAGCCCATCTGGTCAACGAAACGAATAGAAATTAAAGGGAAAACGACGAAAAAGCCTAAAACCACCAGCATGTTATCGAGCAACAGGAAATATTTACCCAGGCTCCGTGCCTGCGCCACCCGTGACATTTCCCCTCCAGGGAATCCCTGAAACGTGACAGGCGTCTATTCTCTACCGCCTTTACATTTTTTGACAGAGTAGCGGGCGACAATATTTTTTTATCGTTCAGCGGGTTTGATTGAACCCTTTCATCGAAAAAACTATCACGTGCCGCATGTTGTTGTTTTCCTTCCTCCCACAGGGGCAGGTATAGTAATTGACATGGGCTTATAAAATCGTGGGATGTGAGGAGCTGGAGAACATGTTTGGTTACCGCAGTAACGTGCCTAAGGTGCGTTTGACAACCGACAGGCTGGTGGTACGTCTTGTCTATGACAGAGATGCCTGGCGGTTGGCTGATTATTACGCTGAAAACCGCGAGTTTTTAAAGCCCTGGGAACCCGTCCGCGATGACAGCCACTGCTACCCCTCAGGCTGGCAGGCACGTCTGGGTATGATAGGCGAGATGCACAAATCCGGCAGCGCTTATTATTTCGCCCTGCTTGATGAAGATGAAAAAGAGATCCGCGGGGTCGCGAATTTCTCAAACGTTGTACGCGGCTCGTTCCATGCCTGTTACCTCGGCTATTCGTTGGGCGAAAAATGGCAGGGGCAGGGGCTGATGTTTGAAGCCCTGACCGCCGCAATCCGCTATATGCAACGCAGCCAGCATCTTCACCGCATCATGGCAAACTACATGCCGCACAACCAGCGCAGCGGCGACCTGCTGGCGCGCCTGGGGTTTGAAAAAGAAGGCTATGCCAAAGATTATTTGCTGATTGATGGCGTCTGGCGGGATCATGTCCTGACGGCGCTGACGACAAAAGCCTGGACCCCGGGCCGTTGAGGATATGAGATGAAATATCAGTTAACCGCGTCAGAAGCGCGCGTGGTGGGTAGCCTGCTGGAAAAACAGGTCACCACGCCGGAACAATATCCGATGTCCGTCAACGGCGTGGTGACCGCCTGTAATCAGAAAACCAACCGCGAACCGGTCATGGAGCTTAAAGAGCATGAGGTGCAGGAGACGCTGGATGATCTGGTCAGGCGCCACTTTCTGCGCACCGTAAGCGGCTTTGGGAATCGCGTCACTAAATACGAGCAGCGCTTCTGTAACTCGGAATTTGGCAATCTGAAACTTACGCCAGCAGAAGTAGCCCTTGTCACCACCCTGCTGCTGCGTGGCGCTCAAACGCCGGGCGAGCTGCGCAGTCGCGCCGGCAGGATGTATGAATTTAGCGATATGTCGCAGGTAGAAAATACGCTGGAGACGCTGGCAAGTCGTGAAGACGGCCCGTTTGTTGTGCGCCTTCCACGCGAACCGGGAAAACGCGAAAGCCGTTATATGCATCTGTTCAGTGGTGACATTGACGTTCAGGCCGTTGCTTTCAGCGCCGTCGCGGAGCCTGCTAAAGACCTGACGACGCGCGTGGAACAACTTGAAACCGAAGTGGCGGAGTTAAAACAGCGCCTTGATTCACTGCTCGCACACCTGGGAGATTAAAAGATGACCAAACTTAGAGTGGGCGTAGTTGGCCTCGGTGGGATTGCGCAAAAAGCCTGGCTTCCGGTATTAAGCGCCGCGGGCGACTGGACGCTGCAGGGGGCATTTTCTCCGACTAAAGAAAAAGCGCAGAATATCTGCGATATGTATCGCATTCCTTATGTTTCTTCCATTGCCGATCTCGCCGCTCAGTGTGACGCCGTGTTTGTCCATAGCGCAACCAGTACCCATTTTGCGGTGGTCAGCGAGCTGTTACAGGCGGGCGTCAACGTCTGCGTGGATAAACCGCTGGCGGAGAATCTGGCGGATGCCGAGCGGCTGGTAGCGCTTGCGGAGCGCAAAAAACGCACGTTAATGGTGGGGTTTAACCGTCGCTTTTCACCGCTCTATCAGGAGTTAAAGGCGAAGCTGGTAGCGGGCGCGTCGCTGCGCATGGATAAACACCGCGCCGACAGCGTCGGGCCAAACGATCTGCGTTTTACGCTGCTCGATGATTATCTGCACGTAGTGGATACCGCGCTGTGGCTGGCAGGCGGCGAGGCGCAACTGCAAAGCGGAACGCTCACGACCAACGAGCAAGGACAGATGCTGTTTGCCGAGCATCATTTCGCGAAAGAACATCTGCAAATCACCACCAGCATGCACCGTCGCGGGGGAAGCCAGCGTGAGTGGGTGCAGGCTGTGACCGACGGCGGACTTTTTGAAGTGACGGACATGCGCGACTGGCGTGAAGAGTGCGAGGCGGGCGTTGTGCATCGCCCTGTGCCGGGCTGGCAGAGCACGCTTGAACAGCGTGGCTTTGCGGGCTGCGCGCGTCACTTCCTCGAATGCGTGGCAAATCAGACGGTTCCTGAAACTTCCGGCGAGCAGGCGCTGCTGGCGCAAAGCGTGGTCGAAAAGCTCTGGCGCGAGGCGATGAGCGAATAATCCTGTCACAACCGAGGGTAGCAATTCAGCGACGTATCGGTAGACTACGCTCCAGAATCTAACGCCTGCG
>DALYUA010000039.1:0-13318 GCA_031993245.1 Buttiauxella sp.
AATCCTGCGGATGATGGCGGAACTGGTTGCTGGCGGCGTTGCAGTAGCGGCCTTCCTGCCAGCGGGGATACCACTCTACGCTTGTGGCCAGTTCGGCTCCGTTTTCACAATCCACTGCTAAGGCGCGTACAGAATCGCTGCCAAAATCGAGGCCCAGCGCAATCGACATTTTTTTACTCCAGAAGGTCAAACACTCATGCAGTGAACAGTAGGTTTTGCAGCAAAAAAGGGTCAGGTCGTAATCGCTGTAGTTATGGATAAAATCGCTATGGGCGAGTGAAATGTGACGCCCCGCAAATATTCGATGTGGACTTTTCTGCCGTGGTTATAGACACTTTGGTTGCCTTCATAAAAAGTTATGCCGGCCCGTTAAAAAGCGTAGGCGCTTGTGAAATGCAGCTTTATGATAAAAATCAGCCTCTTTGTTGCCGGGCAGTCGAGCTGTGTGGAATGTGACGCATGGATATGGACAAATTGTTTCTATTATCTCTGATGAAAAGCGAGCTTCATGATGCCTGAACTACAAAACGATCCCCTGTTGCCCGGCTACTCTTTTAATGCGCACCTGGTGGCAGGGCTGACACCGATCGAGGCGTTGGGGCCGCTCGATTTTTTTATCGACCGGCCGCTGGGCATGAAAGGCTATATCCTCAATCTCACCGTGCGTGGCGAAGGGGTTATCAATAACCAGGGAAAGAATTATGTTTGCCGTCCCGGCGATATGTTGCTGTTTCCACCCGGCGAGGTGCACCATTACGGCCGCGCGCCGGACAGCAAAGAGTGGTATCACCAGTGGGTTTATTTTCGCCCGCGCGCCTACTGGCAGGAGTGGCTGAACTGGGATCCTATTTTCGCCCATACGGGTTTTTATCGCCCGGACGATGCCCACCAGGAGGGGGTCTCGAAGCTTTTTCAGCAGATTATTGATGCGGGGCAGGCTGAAGGGCGCTATGCGGAGCTGCTGGCGATTAATCTTCTTGAGCAGCTTTTGTTGCGGCGCATGGAAGCGCTGAGCGCCTCTCTCAACCCGCCCCTGGATAACCGCGTGCGCGATGCCTGCCAGTATATTAGCGACCATCTTGCCGACAGCAGTTTTGATATCGCAAGCGTGGCGCAGCACGTCTGTTTATCTCCTTCCCGGCTCTCCCATCTGTTTCGTCAGCAGCTTGGGGTCAGTGTGTTAAGCTGGCGTGAAGATCAGCGCATTAGCCAGGCGAAACTGCTGCTCAGCACTACGCGTATGCCGATTGCAAGCGTGGGGCGCAACGTTGGGTTCGAAGACCAGCTCTACTTTTCGCGCGTGTTTAAAAAGTGTACCGGGGCAAGCCCGAGTGAATTCCGGGCGGGCTGCGAATAGCCGCTATTATTTATTCATACAATTGATGGCTTGACGATGATGTAATCACTCAGGAGAATCGCCCACTCGTTTCTCGACGGATGCGTTATGGAAGCTTTGCTGGAACACTTTATTACACAGTCAGTGGCCTATTCGCTTATCGCGGTGATGCTGGTAGCCTTTCTTGAGTCGCTGGCGCTGGTGGGGCTGATTTTGCCGGGCACGGTCATGATGGCGGGGCTTGGCGCACTGATTGGCGGTGGAGACGTTAACTTCTGGCATGCCTGGGCGGCGGGGATTGTGGGTTGCCTGTTGGGAGACTGGCTTTCGTTCTGGCTGGGCGGACGCTTTAAAGGCCCGCTGCATCGCTGGTCGTTCATGAAGAAAAATAAGGCACTGCTCGATAAAACCGAGCACGCGCTGCATCAGCACAGCATGTTCACCATTCTGATTGGCCGCTTTGTTGGCCCGACGCGTCCGCTGGTGCCGATGGTGGCGGGGATGCTGGACCTGCCCGTCTCGAAATTTATCCTGCCCAATATCATCGGCTGCATCTTCTGGCCGCCGCTTTATTTTATGCCGGGCATTCTGGCCGGTGCGGCCATCGACATCCCTGCGGATATGCAAAGCAGCAGCTTCAAATGGCTATTGCTGGCCGTGGCATTGCTGATCTGGCTGGCGGCATGGCTTTGCTGGCGCTGGTGGCGTAGCGGAAAGTCCGGCACCGACAAATTAACTCGTTATCTGCCGCGCGCGCGTTTGCGCTGGCTTGCGCCCGTCACGTTGATGCTGGCAATTGGCAGCGTTACGGCTCTACAGATGCACCCGCTAATGCCCGTCTATCTTAACATTCTCTGGAAAGTGCTTGCGGGTCAGGCCTGATCCGAAAAAACTAACAAGCGACTGAATAATAGATGTTTTTATAGTCCCTTATAGAAGCAAAGGATAATGTTTCCTGATTTATATCAATCTCCTGAAAACTACGTTTTTCAGGAGATTGGCCACAAATCTAACGGGTCAGGCCTGACCTGTTATCCCCAGCAGTGATGAAGCGCTCGCTTCGCCGCTCAGTAAAGTTGCCGTGTCGCCATCCCAGGCTATGCGGCCATCAACCACCACCAGACTTCTTTCGGCTATACGTGCCGCGTCTTCTATGCTGTGGGAAACCATCAGCAGGGTAAGTCGTTGCTGCTGGCATACCTCGTCCAGCAGTTGCAGCATCTCCAGGCGCAGCGCCGGATCGAGGGCGGAAAATGGCTCATCAAGCAGTAAAATGGGCTGTTTTCGCACCAGACAGCGGGCAAGGGCAACGCGCTGTCGCTGTCCGCCAGAAAGCTGTGAGGGCAGGCGATCCAGCAAATCGCCGATCGCCATTTGTTCGGCAATGGTGCCAAGCCGCCCGCGCTGTTCCTGGTTGAGCTTCAGCCCCGGATTCATGCCCAGCCCGATGTTTTCCCGCACGCTTAAGTGCATGAAAAGATTATTCTCCTGAAACAGCATGGAAACCGGCCGTTGGGCGGGAGCAGTTCGGGTATGATTTTTACCGCACAAACTTATTTCCCCGTTTGCGGGCGTCAGAAAACCGGCAATCAAACTCAGCAGGGTGCTCTTCCCGGCGCCGCTTGGCCCCAGCACTGCGACGCGTTCTCCCGCCGCCACATTAAGTGAAAAGCGCATCGGTAAATGGCGATAAAGCCAGGTTACATCAGTCAGCGTTAGCATGGCGTCCCGGAAGTTTTTCAATCAGAGTAAATAAAGCAAAGCACAGCATTAACAGGATCAACGCGGTTACGGCGCCAGCCTCGCTGCGGTAGGAGCCAATTTGCTGGTAAAGATAGAACGGCAGCGTGCGGAAATCTTCATTGCCAAACAGCGCTACTACCCCAAAATCGCCAATCGACAGCACGCAGGCAAAGGCCAACGCCTGTGCCAGCGGAATTTTCAGCGCTCTTAATTCGATAAGGCGCAGGCGTTGGATGCCTTTGATATCCAGCGACTGACAAAGTTTTCCGTAGCGCCCGGCTACGTCCAGCATGGGATTTTCCAGCACCTTTAACGCGTAGGGGATAGCCATCAGCGCGTTGGTAAATATCACGATACCATCGGCAGACTGCGGCAGGCCGACCGTATTATTCAGCAGCAGGAAAAAGCCGGTCGCCAGTACAATGCCCGGCATGGCGAGGATTAACATGCCGCTCAGCTCCAGCGTTTGCCCGGCAAAGGCGCGATTACGCAGACGTAGCTCTCGTGAACTCCAGAGCAGCATCAGGGTGAGCGTCACGCAAAGGATCCCGGCGGCAATGGCTATCCTCAGCGAGGTTTCGAGCGCCTGCCAGAGGATTGGCTGCGACAGTACCGCGCTGAAGCCAGAATTGATGCCATCAAAAATTACTGCCAGCAAGGGCGGCAGCAGCAGCAACAGCGCCAGGGCGATTAACGCCCCATCGCACAGCCTGCGGCGCAGGTTATCCTGCGGATCGCGCCAGCCCTGTACATGGCTGCTGCCCGCAGGAATGGCTTTGCTGAGCCGCTGGCTTAACAGCACCAGGCCCAGACAGCAAATCATCTGCACCAGCGCGAGCAGCGCCGCGCGGGCAGGATCGTAGTCATAGCTCAGCGCCTGGAAAATGGCGAGTTCGATGGTGGTTGCCTGCGGCCCGCCGCCAAGCGAGAGCACGGTGGCAAAACTGGCAAAGCAGAGCATAAAAATAAGCGCGCTCGCGGGCAGGAGCTGGCGACGTAGCCACGGCCACTCTACAAAGCGGAAGAAATTCCAGCCCTGCATGCCAAGCTGTGCGGCGAGCTGCCGCTGTTCACCGGGAATATTCTCCAGCGCCTGCAATAAAAGCCGCGTCGCCATCGGTAAATTAAAGAAGACGTGCGCCAGCAATATTCCCTGCAGGCCATACGGCGAGAATGTCCACTCCACGCCCAGCCATGCACAAAGCGAGGCCAGCCAGCCAACGCGCCCGTAAACGGTCAGAATGCCAAATACGGCTACCAGCACCGGCAGCACCAGCGTCATTGCGCACAGACGTAATAAGGCCAGACGGCCCGGGAAGCGACGACGGTAGAGCGCGCGAGCAAGGAAGATCGCCGGCAATACCGAAAGTACAGCAGAGAGAAACGCCTGCCAGAACGAGAAGCGCAGGACATGCCACAGATAGCTCTCCTGCATAAGCCCCCGGATATCGCTTTGCGGCGCGTTAAACCACAGCGCCAGAAAAGCAGCCAGGGCTACCGCCACCACAAGCGTGGCGGCGAATAGTCCTGGAAACAGCCAGCCGGGGATCAGCGGCTGACGGCGCGTTGCCATGCACTAATCCAGCCTGCGCGAAGCTCAGAAACCTCCTCCGGTGTAAACTCCAGCGAGGTTTGCGGTTTTTTGATGCTGCTGAAGCCTTCGGGTAATTTCACATCCGTAACCGGGTACATCCAGTTGCCGGTTGGGATAGCGTTCTGGAAACCGGGCTGGGTGATGAATTTCATGAATTTTTCAGCCAGTTCAGGCTGCTTGCTGGCGGCCAGGCGCCCCGCTACTTCTACCTGCAGATAATGCCCCTCGCTGAAATCTGCGGCGGCGTAGTTATCTTTTTTCTCTTCAATGATGTGATAGGCCGGGGAAGTCGTATAGCTCAGCACCAGATCGCTTTCGCCTTTTAAGAACAGGCCGTAGGCCTCAGACCAGCCTTTGGTGACGGTGACGGTTTTGCTTGCCAGCTTCGCCCACGCCTCAGGCGCTTTATCGCCATAGACTTTTTGCATCCACAGCAGCAGGCCCAGGCCCGGCGTGCTGGTGCGCGGATCCTGATAAATCACCTTCCATTTCTGGTCGCTTTCGACCAGTTCTTTCAGGCTTTTTGGTGGGTTTTTCAGTTTGTTTTTATCGTAAACAAAAGCGAAATAGCCGTAATCGAACGGAACGAATGTATCGTTTTTCCAGCCGCCAGGGATGCTCAGAGCGCTGGTGTCGATATTGCTCGGGGCAAAAAGTTTGGTTTGCGAAGCTGCTGCTATCAGGTTGTTGTCCAGGCCCAACACCACGTCGGCTTTGCTGTTTTTGCCTTCCATACGCAGACGGTTGAGCAGCGACACGCCGTCTTCAAGGGCGACGAATTTCAGCTCGCAGTTACAGTCGGCTTCAAAAGCTTTTTTTACCGCGGGACCCGGCCCCCAGTCAGCGGCAAAGGAGTCGTAGGTATAAACGGTGAGCAGGGGTTTAGCAAAAACAGGAGCGGCGATGAGTATGAGCAGCGGTAATAATTTTTTGAACACTTTGCACCTCTTAATTAGGGGTGGCAAAGGACTTTGAGCGATAAGCCTCAAATCCCTTCGCCGGCGTTATCCGGATCAGGTTCGACGGGTATTATCTCAGCTCGGACAATGGTCCTGGCACCCCGTTGAGAACGCGCTATTGTAATGATTCTGCGCACTTTCCGAAAGAGCCAGGGCTACGGCGGAGCAAACCAGGCGGATTTGAAATCGAACCAGCCGAGCGTATTCATCCTGACGCCGCGCATACTGCGCTGGCCTTCAATGCGTAGCCAGTGGTGAATGAGCGGTAAAATGTCATTCTGTTCAACGCGTTGCTGGCACCATTCCGGGAGATTTAACTCACCTTTATGCCATTTGCCAGTGTCAGTCGCCCAGTCGATATCGATGCACTTTTGTATCAGCGGCACTTCGTAGAGATGAGAAAAGAGCGAAAACTCCAGCGGAAGAGTGAAGTTGGCGCTGTTAAGCCAGATATCGCTGACAATCTCGCCCTGGTGCCACTCTTCGTAGCTCACCTCCTGCACCTCAAGGTAAACGCCGTGTGCGGCGAGAAGCTTTACCATAATATTGCTGATGACACGATGTTCTATGTGGTCGCGGTAAAACGTCAGGGTGAGGGTTTCAAGCCCGGCGGGTTTCTCTTCCACGGGCTGTGGGCGCGTATGGTGCCAGCGTGGGAGCAGGCCGTAAGCCGGGAACCAGTACTGCTGGTTTTGCTCGCCTGCGCTGTACAAAAGATGAATAGGCGCAAGCAGATGGCTGACCCATGCCCGCACGCCGTCATGGCTGCCGCGTGAAGAGCGGCTATCGAACAGCAGATAGTAGCAGCCTTCTTCCAGCCGGCTTTCGACGGCTTTTTCGCTATCCGGCATCCCCTGTAGCTGCACGGCACAGCTCACCTCTTCGCCAATCTCCGGCAGCACCCAGAAATTCACCTCGTCGATAAGCGCGCGATAACCGAAGTAGTCGTCCCAGGCCTGAATTTTGAGCTGATTAGTGTTATTGCGCACCACGGAATAGGGGCCGGTGCCCACGGGCTGACGGGAAAAATTATCTAAAGTTTGCCACTCGCGCGGCAGGATCATCGCGTTCACGCTGCCGAGCAGCCACGGAAGCCAGCGGTCTGGCTGTGAGAGATAAATATCCAGCGTCCAGGCCGTTGGCGTGCTGATTTGATTAATGTGCGCATAAAGCGGCAGGCTGTTAATCCGCTGTAGAGAGGTCATCACATCCAGCATGTCCAATTCGCGGCCATGGTGGAAATGGATGCCGGGGCGAAGATAAAAACGCCAGTGTAAAGGGGAAATTTGCTGCCAGTGATGGGCGATATCCGCTTCCAGTTCCCCATTTTCCTCATTTATTCGCGTCAGGCCGCTGAATATCTGACGGACGATGTGCGTCTCTGAACGACGCAATGCGGAGCCGGGAAGCAGATTCAGCAGCGGGCGATAATAGAGCACGCGCAGAATATGGCGACCCTGGCGAAAGCTTCTTCCGAGATGTGAGATCAGCATCTGCCGGACGGCTGCTTTATCCCCCACGATCTGCACAAGCTGATCGATGCGATCCTGCTCAAGAAGATCCTCGGCCCGCTGCTGCTGGAGCGCAAGGCCAGTATACAGAAACTCAAGCTGCGATCGTTTGCCGCGCCCGGCCTCAGCCTTCCAGCTTAGCCAGCCTTTTTCCTGCATCGCATTTAATAGCGTACGCATATGGCGACGCGAGCAGTTCAGCAGTTCCGCCAGCTCGTTGAGCGTGGTTTCTTGCGGCTTACCGGAGCACGCATGCCACAGGCGGATGAACTGCTGTTGCAGACGACCAGAGGACATAAAAGGGGAACTCCCGACAGAAACTCATCAATTTACCTTTCCCTATATTACGCCAATAATCATCAACGATGAAAGCGAGGAGGGCATATGAAACGGTCATCACCTGTTGAGTTTTATCGAAATTACTTTGCCGCGACACAACGTGTCGGGTCTGGATGGCTGGCTCGCCTGACAGCAGGGCAACGTTTGAAGATGCTCAAAGACTTAATGCAGTGGGAGGTTACAACCCCGGTGGCCGCGAAGCGCTGAATTGTTTTCATCAGGTGTAACTGAGTATTGGTGCTTTTCACCAGCCAGCAGGTTAACTGCTGGCTTTTTTAGTTTATGATTTCAGCAATTAACGCCCGCGTTTAAAAGGACCCCTGTGCATGGCCTGGTTTCTCACCAAAGGACGACGCATTAACCCGGTGTACGCCGCTTTTATGGTAGTGGCTTTTATGATGGGCATTGCAGGGGCGCTTCAGGCGCCGACTCTGAGCCTGTTTTTATCGCGTGAGGTGGAAGCTCGTCCTTTCTGGGTCGGCCTGTTTTACACCGTTAACGCTGTGGCCGGTATTATGGTCAGCCTGCTGCTCGCCAAACGTTCCGACAACCGGGGCGACAGACGCAAACTCATTATGGTTTGCTGTCTGATGGCGGTGGCAAACTGCGTACTTTTTGCTTTTAACCGCCACTATCTGACGTTAATCACTATCGGCGTGATGTTCGCCTCCATCGCAAATACGGCTATGCCGCAGATTTTTGCCCTGGCGCGCGAATATGCGGACAGCTCCGCGCGTGAAGTGGTGATGTTCAGCTCGGTAATGCGAGCCCAGCTCTCGCTTGCCTGGGTTATCGGTCCGCCGCTCTCTTTTATGCTGGCGCTGAACTACGGCTTTACCACCATGTTCCTGATTGCCGCCGGGATCTTTGTCATCTCTCTGGCGCTTATCTTCTTTGCCTTGCCTTCCGTCGCAAGGATCGAGCAGCCCGCCGACGTGGCGCTTACGCAGGTCAGCGGCTGGAAAGATAAGAATGTGCGCATGCTGTTTATCGCATCGATGCTGATGTGGACCTGCAACACCATGTATATCATCGATATGCCGCTGTGGATCAGCGGTGATTTAGGGCTGCCTGAATCCCTTGCTGGTTTGTTGATGGGAACGGCGGCAGGCCTGGAAATCCCGGCGATGATTCTGGCGGGCTATTACGTGAAGCGTTTCGGGAAGCGACGCATGATGGTGATTGCCGTGGCCGCTGGCGCGCTGTTCTACATTGGGTTGATTATGTTTCACAGCCGAGCCGCGTTACTTTTTTTGCAGCTTTTCAATGCGGTGTTTATCGGTATCGTGGCCGGTATCGGGATGCTTTGGTTTCAGGATTTAATGCCGGGGCGGCCAGGCTCTGCCACTACGCTCTTTACGAACAGTATTTCGACCGGGGTCATTCTGGCGGGTGTATTACAGGGCGCGCTGGCGGAAAGTTTTGGTCACTATTCCGTATACTGGCTGATTGCCGGGCTTTCGCTGGTGGCTTTGGTTTTGACTGGTCGGGTGAAGAATATCTAAAATAAAGAGTGTCACCATTTAAAAAACAAGGAAAATCAATTCGTTGATTTTCGGCAGATCAACCATAAAGAAGGAAAAACCACGCTTTTTCCTTCTTTGTCAGCAATCTGAAGGGCACATGAAGTGCCCTTTTTTATCAGCGCATAAATGCAGGTTGTTTCTGCTCGTAGTTTGAAATCGCGCCTTCGTGCTGCAGCGTCAGACCAATACTGTCCAGCCCTTCTAACATGCAGTGGCGGCGGAACGTATCGATATTAAAGGCATACGTTTTTTCACCCGCTTTCACGGTTTGTGCTTCCAGGTCGACCACGAATTTAATCCCCGGATTTGCCGCGACCAGCTTAAACATCTCATCGACTTCTTCTTCGCTCAGCGTAACAGGCAGAAGCTGGTTGTTGAACGAGTTGCCGTAAAAGATATCCGCAAAGCTCGGTGCGATAATCACTTTAAAGCCGTAATCCGTCAGCGCCCACGGCGCGTGCTCACGAGAGGAGCCGCAGCCGAAGTTTTCACGCGCCAGCAGGATGGATGCGCCTTTGAACTCCGGGAAGTTCAGCACGAATTCCGGGTTAGGCTGCAGGCCTGCATCGTCCAGGAAACGCCAGTCGTTAAACAGGTGCGCGCCAAAACCGGTGCGGGTCACCTTCTGCAAAAACTGCTTGGGGATAATTGCGTCGGTATCAACGTTTGCGGCATCCAGCGGAACGACCAGGCCGGTATGTTGGATAAATTTCTCTGCCATGGTGTTTTCCCTTATTTCAACGTGCGGATGTCAGCAAAATGACCGGCAACAGCCGCTGCTGCTGCCATTGCCGGGCTAACCAGATGGGTGCGTCCGCCGCGGCCCTGACGGCCTTCAAAGTTGCGATTGCTGGTGGAAGCGCAGCGTTCGCCCGGTTCCAGACGATCGTTATTCATCGCCAGGCACATCGAGCAGCCCGGCAGACGCCATTCAAATCCCGCTTCGATAAAGATCTTATCCAGACCTTCTTCTTCCGCCTGCGCTTTTACCGGGCCTGAGCCTGGCACGACCAGCGCCTGCACGCCTGGAGCAACTTTACGGCCTTTGGCGATTTGCGCCGCAGCGCGTAAATCTTCAATGCGTGAATTGGTGCAGGAGCCGATAAACACTTTGTCGATCGCCACTTCGGTTAACGGGATGCCCGGTTTCAGGTCCATGTAGGCCAGCGCTTTTTCGGCAGAGGCACGTTCGACCGGATCGGCGAAGGATTGTGGATCAGGAATGTTTTCGGTAACGGAAATAACCTGCCCCGGGTTGGTGCCCCAGGTTACCTGCGGAGCGATATCGGCTGCATCCAGCGTTACAACGCTATCGAACTTTGCGCCTTCGTCGGTGCTGAAGGTTTTCCAGTACGCAACCGCATCGTCCCAGTCTGCCGCTTTTGGTGCGTGCAAACGGCCTTTCACATAGTTGAAAGTGGTTTCATCCGGCGCAACGATACCCGCCTTGGCGCCCATTTCGATTGCCATATTGCACAGCGTCATGCGGCCTTCCATGCTCAGAGCCTGGATGGCGCTGCCGCAAAATTCCACTACGTGACCGGTGCCGCCGGCGCTGCCGGTTTTACCGATGATTGCCAGCACAATGTCTTTTGCCGTGATCCCCGGCGCTGCGGTGCCGGTGACTTCAATCTTCATGGTTTTAGCGCGGCCCTGTTTCAGGGTTTGCGTTGCCAGCACGTGTTCTACTTCGGAGGTGCCGATACCGAACGCCAGCGCGCCAAATGCGCCGTGGGTTGCGGTGTGGGAATCGCCACATACGATGGTCATGCCCGGCAGCGTAATGCCTTGTTCCGGCCCCATTACGTGGACGATGCCCTGATACGGGTGATTCAGGTCATACAGCTCAACGCCGAATTCTTTGCAGTTTTTCATCAATTCCTGCATCTGAATGCGGGCCATTTCGCCGGAGGCGTTGATGTCTTTGGTCTGCGTGGAAACGTTGTGATCCATGGTCGCGAAGGTTTTACCCGGCTGACGCACCGGACGCTTGTGCGCGCGCAGGCCATCAAACGCCTGCGGAGAAGTGACTTCATGCACCAGGTGACGGTCGATATACAGCAGCGGGGTTTCATCCACCGCCTCATAAACGACGTGAGCATCGTACAATTTTTGATATAACGTCTTCGCCATGATTATTTCCCCTGTGCCACGAAGCGGGCAATGGTGTCGCCCATTTCGTCGGTGCTTATTGCTTTGCCATCACGAGCCAAATCCCCGGTACGGAAGCCTTCTTCCAGCGCGAGGTTAATGGCTTTTTCGATGGCCACGGCGGCTTCTTCAGCGTTCAGGCTGTAACGCAACAACAGCGCCAGAGACAGGATCTGCGCAATAGGGTTGGCGATATTTTTGCCTGCGATGTCTGGCGCGGAGCCGCCTGCAGGTTCGTACAGGCCAAAGCCTTGTTCATTCAGGCTGGCGGAAGGCAGCATGCCCATCGAGCCGGTGATCATCGCACATTCGTCGGACAGGATGTCGCCGAACAGGTTGGAGCACAGCAGTACGTCGAACTGTGAGGGATCTTTAATCAGCTGCATTGTGGCGTTGTCGATATACATATGCGACAGCGTGACGTCCGGATACTCGTTAGAGATTTCATTGACGATTTCACGCCACATAACGGAGGTCTGCAGTACGTTCGCCTTATCAATGGAGGTGACTTTGTTGCGGCGTTTACGCGCTGCCTCAAAGGCGATGCGGGCGATGCGCTCAATTTCAAAGCGGTGATAAACTTCGGTATCAAAAGCCTTTTCGTGCATGCCGGTGCCTTCTCGGCCCTTCGGCTGACCGAAATAAATACCGCCGGTCAGCTCACGCACGCACAAAATATCGAAGCCTTTTGCGGCGATATCGGCACGCAGCGGGCAAAACTCTTCCAGCCCCTGATACAAACGCGCCGGGCGCAGGTTGCTGAACAGTTTGAAATGTTTACGCAGCGGCAGCAGCGCGCCGCGCTCGGGCTGTTGCGTTGGCGGCAGGTGTTCCCATTTTGGGCCGCCTACCGAGCCAAAGAGGATGGCGTCAGCCTGCTCGCAGCCTTCAACGGTAACCGGAGGCAGAGGATTGCCATGGCGGTCGATGGCGATGCCACCAACGTCCCAGGCGCTGGTCGTAATGCGCATATCGAAGCGTGTACGAACGGCATCCAGTACCTTCATCGCCTGCGCCATTACTTCCGGGCCGATGCCGTCACCCGGCAATACTGCTATATGATGAGTTTTTGACATGTCACACGGTTTCCTGGTTTGTTTCTTCCAATTGCTGACAATAACCAGAAAAACGTGGTTTTCTGGTTATTGTGCTTAAAGTCAGAAAATCAACGAATTGATTTTCAAAAAACTTAATCCATCGAAGGTTCAGTTATGTGTTTTGTGCAGGCTTTGCGTTGCAATTCTTTTTCCACTTCCCCGGCGCGCCAGATGTTATTCAGCACGTTAATCATCGCTTTTGCTGAGGACTCCACGATATCGGTCGCAAGACCAACGCCGTGGAAGCGGCGGCCTTTATGGGTAACGACGATATCCACCTGGCCCAAAGCGTCTTTGCCCTGGCCTTTTGCGGACAGCTGGTATTTCACCAGTTCAACATCGTAATTTGTGATGCGGTTAATCGCCTGGTAAACGGCGTCAACCGGGCCGTTACCGGTAGCGGCTTCAGAATGTGTTTCTGTGCCACAGTGCAACTGGACGGAAGCGGTAGAGATAACGCTTGAGCCGGACTGCACGTTAAAATATTCCAGGCTGAAATGCTCCGGCTCTTCCTGCTGTTTACCGATGAACGCCAGCGCTTCCAGATCGTAATCAAAGACCTGGCCTTTTTTGTCGGCCAGCTTCAGGAAAGCGTCGTACAGCGAGTCCAGGTTGTAGTCGGTCTCTTTGTAACCCATTTCATCCATACGATGTTTCACCGCAGCACGGCCGGAACGGGAGGTCAGATTCAGTTGAACCTGATTGAGGCCAATGGAGTCCGGGGTCATGATTTCGTAGTTTTCGCGGTTCTTCAGCACGCCATCCTGGTGGATACCTGATGAGTGGGCGAAAGCGCCAGTGCCGACAATGGCCTTGTTTGCCGGAACCGGCATATTGCAGATCTGACTGACCATCTGGCTGGTGCGCCAGATTTCATGGTGATTGATATTGGTGTGCAAATTCATAATATCTTTGCGCACCTTAATCCCCATGATCACCTCTTCCAGAGAACAGTTGCCGGCACGCTCGCCGATACCGTTCATGGCGCCTTCAACCTGACGTGCGCCGGCATGCACGGCCGCCATGGCGTTACCAACAGCCAGGCCTAAGTCATCATGGGTA